>JBQCEF010000097.1:0-18899 GCA_051960495.1 Nocardioides sp.
CGCGGGTATTATAAACACGCGAACTTAACCCACCTCTTAATTTTGGGGCCCTGTTATTTGTTCACGGGGCCCCTCTTGTCTACTGCTCCTCCCGGTCCCGGCGCCCATAGTCGTCCTCGAGGCGGCAGATGTCGTCCTCACCGGTGTAGGCACCGCGCTGCACCTCGACGATGACCAGCTCCTCGGTGCCCTCGTTGGCGAGCCGGTGCTTCGCGCCCTTCGGGACGTCGACGGTCGCACCCGGACCGACCACGGTCACCGCGTCGTCGATGGTGCACGTCGCGGTCCCGAACACGACGACCCAGTGCTCGGACCGGTGCGCGTGTGTCTGGTAGGACAGCCTGCAGCCCGGGTTCACGTGGATCCGCTTGATCTTGTAGCCATCGGCGACGTCGATGACGTGCCACGACCCCCAAGGTCGATCCTCAGACTCCAGTGCCACAGCTGCCCCTTCTGCTCCGGTGGAGCAGCCTAGCTGCAGCGACGGCAGGATCTCGCCCGCGGGCTGCTCACCGCCACGCGCGCTCGACGGACGCGGCCACGGTGCCCTGCCGCACGCGCTGGGGGTGGTCGCCGACCTTCACCCAGGCGATCTCCCGCTCCTCGTGCAGGTCGATGACGGCAACGGCGTCGTTGCCGCTCATCGACATCCAGCAGGTGTTCGACGGTCCGTCAGTCGCCCAGTAGGGCTTGAGGTACCTGCGGTCCTCGGCGTCGCCCTTGCCGTCCAAGATCGTGAACTCCATCGTGCGGCGGGTGACGATCGCGGCGTAGTCGTCCATCGTCCCGGCGGCGCAGATCTTCGTGCCCTTGTCGTTCATCGCCAGGCCGTGGTGCGCGGAGTCGAGGACGTACTGCTCGCGGGGCATGTCGGGGACGCGGTTGGGCAGCGGGATGATCCGGGTGACCTTCCCGGTGGCCGGTTCCTGCTTGTCGCCGACGGCGTAGTCGCCTCCACCGGTCGGGTCCTTGGCCTGGAGGTCGAACTCGACGAAGCCGTGGAAGAACGAGACCTGGTAGTAGACGAAGCGCTCGTCAGGCGAGATCGCCATCGGCCGCACGGCCGAGCTCATGTTCTTGTAGCCCGCCTCCTCGAGCTCCCGGCCCATGTCCCAGCGCCGCATGACCTCGAAGTCCTTGTTGCGCACGACCTGGAACCACCGGTCGCCCTTCGCCGGGTCGGTCACCGGGTCGAGCTCGGCCGAGTCGCCAGGCGTGTAGACCTTGCCGATACTGGCGTGGAAGATCCGGCGGCCGTCCGCCGAGTAGTTGCTCTCGTGCGGCGTCTCGCCCGACTCGAAAGTGCGCAGCCGCTTGCCGGTGCGGGGGTTGTCGGCGCCGCCGAGCACGTACTCGTGCACGGTGCCGGACGTGGAGTCGGACACGAGGAGCCGCTTGCGGTCGGGGCTCACCCCCATGTGGTCGGCCCGGTAGCCGTCCATGGGCTGACGCTTCACGATCTTGCCACTCGCAAGGTCGATCCAGACCACGTCGGCGAAGCTCGGACGCGAGACGGCGAGGAGCTTCCCGTCGCGGGTCGAGAACATGTCGTCGACGTACTGGTCGTGCCCTTCGCCGACCTGCTGCTGGATCGCGAGGAAGTAGCCGAGCCGGACGGGGTCGGACTGGATCTCGGCCATCCGCTCGTCCTTGTCGGGGATGATGTCGATCCGCTTGATCTTCTCGAAGGTATGGGCGTCCACCACGTCGGCCGTGCCGTCCCAGTTGTTGCCGACGAACATCACGTCGCGGGGCTCCGCCAGGCTCGACCGCGCGCCGGTGCTCGACCGCCCGGAGGCCGCCACCGCGGGGGCGGGTCCCGAGAGGGCCGACCAGCCGAGCGGCCCGGTGGCGGCGAGAGCAAGGGCGAGGAACGTGGTGATGACGCGGCGCATACCGGTGACAACGCCCGAAACCGGGTCACGTTACGTCGTCGCGCATCGAAGTGACCGGGACTACGCTTGGACGGTGACGAGGGGATCGCACCATGCCTGAACGTTTACGGCGCCTGGAGCACTTGGCCGCCGTGCTGGGCGGCGCACTCACCGTGGACGACATCGCGCGGGTGGTGCTCGACGAGGCCCTGCACATCCCGGACGTCATCCGCGCGGGCATCGCGCTCAACGAGGGCGCCGGCCGTGAGCTTCGGTTCGTCGCGACCGATGACGGCGAGGCCCTGAGCCCGCTGGGCGTCCGCTGGTGCACGATCGACGGTCTCGACGACGTGCCCGTCGTGCAGGCGGTGCGCACCGAGCTGCCGGTCTACCTCACCGACATGTCACAGATGGAGGCGCGGTTCCCCGCCCTGGTGCTACGGCAACGCAGGCTCGGCACGGAGAGCATGGTGGCCATCCCGCTGATGGCGGACACGGTCTGCGTGGGTGCCTTGATGCTCGCCTACGGCGTCGAGCTCGAGCTGACCGCCGAGCAGCACGCGTTCCTCGCTGCGTTCGCCGCGCAGGTCGCCCAAGCGGTGCGCCGGGGGCTCGCCTACCAGGTGCAGTACTCCAACTCCGAGCAGCTCCAGCGCAGTCTCATGCCACACTCGCTCCCCGAGGTGTCCGGTCTCAACATCGGCGCCCATTACCAGCCGGGCAGCGTCAACGTCGACGTCGGCGGCGACTGGTACGACGTGCTCCACATGGACGACGGCTCCGTCGTCCTCACCCTCGGGGACGTGATGGGCAAGGGCGTCCCCGCGGCCACCGTGATGAGCGAGATCCGGTCGGCCACCCGGGCCTACGCCCTGCTCGACCCGGACCCGGCCGTCGTGCTCGGCCGGCTGAACCAGGTGGTCGCCTACCTGCCGGTCCCCGACCAGGTCGTCACGATGTTCTACGGGCTCATCGACCCGGGCCGCACGACCTTCACCTACGGCGTCGCCGGCCACCCGCCACCACTGAAGATCAGCCCCTCCGGGCGTCCCGCCGTGCTCGACGCGGATATCGGTCCGGCCCTCGGCGTGGGCTCTGCGATGTCGTGGACGAGCAACGACGTATCGCTGCGCGACGGGATGACCCTGCTCGTCTACAGCGACGGCCTGGTCGAGAGCCGGCGCCAGGACCTGTTCGTCGGCATCGACCGGTTGCGCGACCGCGTCGAGGAGCTCGCGCCGCGCCGGCGCAACCCCCGCGAGCTGTGCGCCAGGCTCAGCGAGCTGATGGAGTCCCAGCACGCGGAGGACGACGTGACGATGCTCGCGGTCACCGCAGTGCCCGAGCAGACCCGCGCATCTCTCGAGCTGCCGGGGGACCCCTCCGCCGCCGGCCAGGCCCGCCGCTTCGTCTCCGGGGTGCTCGGTCAGTGGGACGTCGACGAGGACTACATCGACACCGCCGAGCTGTGCGTGTCAGAGCTGGTCACGAACGCGGTGATCCATTCCGGCACGACGTCGACGGTGACGGTCCAGGCCGATCCGGAGTACGTCCTGGTGCTCGTGCAGGACAGAGGCGGTCGCGGCGCCGTACGACAGCCCGAGGAGCTCGACCCCGAGAGCGTGTCCGGGCGCGGCCTCTCCCTGGTGGACGCGCTCGCCTCGGCCTGGAGCGCGGAGCACAGCACGGACGGGACCACGGTCTGGTTCGAGCTGGCGCTCTCCGGGGAATCCCTGGACGTCAGCGCGTAGTCACTGGCGGACGAGGCGACCCCAGAGGTGGGGCTGCAGTGCCTGTCCCATCGCGGCCATGTCGTAGGCCCACAGCAGGTCGCCGTCGACCATGCCGTACATCCGGTGGCCGCCGGTGTACTCCTTGGCGGTGTGGGTGCGGGCCACCGCGTCGGTGGTCATCTCGATCCGTGGCGTGCCGAGCTCGGCGTTGCCGTACCAGATCTCCACGAAACCGGTGTTGTGCGTGAGCAACCACTCCAGGCTGCCGTCGGCCTTGGGCCGGATGAAGCCGGTCTCGATGGCCGCGTCACGAACCTTGGTGCCCTCGTCGTCGACGATCCACGCGCGGCTCATGTAGTGGAAGAACGGCCGGCCGTCGTGGGTGAAGATGCACTCCTGGCCGAACTGGAACTTCTCGATCGTGGGGTAGTCCCCGTGGCCGTTGCCGCGCCAGGTGCCCAGCAGCCACGCGACCGGCGCGCAGTCGGGGTGCAGGTTGTCCGGGATCTCGAACGGCATCAGATGTGGTCGGCCTGGTGGCCGGAGTTGTTGTCGGCCTTGAACAGCTTCCAGAGGACGACGAGCGCCACGAAGCCGGTGAGCAGCACGACCAGCGCCATCATGGTGATGAAGAGGGCTTCCATGCGACCTGAGTCTAGTGTGCCGCTATGGCGAGCAGACTCGTGGTCAAGGTGACCTGCGGCACGGACGACCCGGAGCGGGCCAACCAGGCGTTGACCGTGGCCGCGGCCGGGGTGGCAGCGGGGGCGCCAGTGTCGTTGTGGCTGACGGGCGAGGCCGCCTGGTTCGCCGTTCCCGGGCGGGCGGACGAGTTGTCACTGCCGCACGCGACCCCCCTCGCCGATCTGCTGGCCGCCGTCCTCGCGGGCGGGACGGTGACGCTGTGCACCCAGTGCGCCGCCAGGCGGTCCCTCGATGAGTCGTCGGTGACGCCGGGGATCCGGATCGCCGGGGCGGCCGTGTTCGTCGAGGAGGCGCTGACGGAGGGGACGCAGGCGCTCGTGTACTGAGACCTGCGCCCCCTGCCGCGTCGTACCCGTCAGCCGCGGGCGACCCAGTCCGTGAACTCGCGGAGCTGGCCCAGCCAGTCCTTGACGATCGAGCCGTCGGTGCGCTCGCCGGCGACCTTGACCGCGACGCGGACCTGGTCGACGTCCCCGAAGCAGTCCTGGGACATCCGCATCCGGGTCTGCTCCCGGTCGTAGTCCAGCCGCATCTGGTAGCTGCACTTCACCGGCTTGCCCCACTGGTTCACGCCGAAGCCCTCCGTGGTGCTGAACATGTAGTCGGTGCCCTCGAAGAAGCCGCCGCTGAAGACGTACTCCGGGCCCTTGTCGGCCGGGTCGGTGTCGATGTAGACCGAGCCGCTCGCGCCGGTCTTGAACGACTTGCGGAGGTTGATGTGGGTCAGCGTGATCTTGAGGTTGGCCTCGCCGTTGTAGACCTTCACCTTGCGTAGGTCGACGCCGTGGCTGATGTCCTCGGGGTCGGTGACCGTCAGGCTCGCGGCAAGTGCGGGCCCGGCGACGGTAAGGGCGGCGGCCGTGGTGGCGAGGACGGCGCCAGCGCGGGTGCGCATGTTCATGTTCATTGTTGGTGCTCCTGGTTGTGGTGCCGCCACCGTGGCGGGCACCCTCAAGACGCAGGAGGGGGAAGGTGGGTTGCATTCGGGCCTGACGACTGGCGCCGGACGACGACCCGTCGGTCGAATGCTCGTCCGTCGGGAACATCCATGACACGGATGGGGGATTTCAGACCACCCCGATTGGCCACGCGACGGGCCCGCGATACGTGCTAATCCTGGGCGGATAGCAGCTTTTCGGCGTCGCGGAGCAATCAGCGACGCCGCGGATGAACGGGGGATTGTCGATGACAACGAGCAGGCGACGGACTCGGGGACTGGTCCTCGTAGCGGGGCTGGCAGCGCTCGTCCTGGGTGCGGGGATGGCTGCAGCGGCCAGTCCCGGACCGGACGGCAGCGTCCAAGGCTGCGTGAAGAGTGGCACGCTCCGCATCCTCGGCCAGGGCGAGACCTGCAAGGACAACGAGCTCGCGGTGACCTTGCTGACAGGCGGGGAGGACCAGATCACCTCGGCGATGGTGAAGGACGGCACACTGACGGCCGATGACCTGAGCAGCGCCTTCAAGGACACGTTGCTGAGCTCCGACTCGCCGATCGTCTGGACCCAGCTGACCGACGTGCCCGATGGCTTCGCGGACGGCACGGACGACGTCGACGGCGGGGTGGCGAGCGACCTGTCGTGTGACGGGTGCCTGACCGCGGACGACCTTGCCGTCGACTCCGTTACGTCCTCGGAGATCGCCGACGACTCCGTTTCCTCTAACGAGATCACCGATGCGGGGAGGCGACGACCTCTCCACGTCCAACGAGATCATGGACGGCACCGTGACCTCTTCCGACCTGAGCGGCGGTGCAGTCGGCGCGGAGGAGATGCAGAACGGCGCCGTCAGCGCCGAGAAGCTGCGCGCGAACGCCCAGACCAGCCTGGCCGGCGGACCGGGGACCACTATGACGACGCCCGCCGGCGACACGGTGGAGCAGACTCTCGTCACCACGACGCTGGGCCTCTCCGGGAACGGCCCCGCCGATCACCTGGTGCTCCTCACGGGGCAGTTCCAAGCGGCGTGGTCGATGGGACCCGGCGATGTCGTCGTCGAGTGGCAGATCATTGACGCCGCTGGTGTCGCGGTCAGCCCGTCGTACCGGACGCGGCTGGCGAACGGGGAGGTGACGACTCCCTCGGTTTCCTACCTCGACGCCAGTGCCGCAGAAGGAGCGGCCAAGTCCTACTCCCTGCGCGCGAGGGTCATCAACTCAGGAATCGCCGACCAGGCGGTCACCTTCACCGACGCGGTGCTCACCGCGGTCGACCTAGGCCGTAAATAAGTCGCCGTCAGCGGCGCTTGGTCTGGAGCAGGTCCTTGGCCTCGGTCGGGGTCATCGGGGTGCGCTGGGCGATCTTGGCCAGCTCGACGACGCGGGTGACCAGCTGCTCGTTGTGCTCGACCGGCACGCCCTTGGCGAGGGTGAGCACGTCCTCCATGCCCACCCGCAGGTGGCCGCCCTTGCTGAGACTGGCGAGCGCGACCGACAGCGTGGAGCGGCCGATCCCGGTCGCGGACCAGGACGTGGTCGCCTCGGGCAGCGCGGCGACGGCGGCGACGAGTGCGTCGGCGGTGCCGGGCATGCCGCCGGGCACCCCCATGACGAGGTCGACGTGGACGCGTCCGCCGTAGGGCAGTCCGTACTTGTCCAGCAGCCGGTTAAGGGCGGCGACGTGGCCGAGGTCGAAGAGCTCGAACTCGGGGACCACCTCGCGCTCCTGGCTGAGCTGGTAGAGCTCGGTGATGAACGGCCAGGGGTTGGAGAACACGTCGTCGCCGAAGTTCGTCGTACCCATCGTCAGGCTGCACGAGTCCGGCTGGGCGTCGAGCACCTTGAGCCGCTTGTCGAGCGGGTCGTGGACGCTGCCGCCGGTGGACAGCTGGACGACGAGGTCGGTGGCGTCCTGCAAGGCGTCGACGGTGTCGGTGAGCCGCGTCAGGTCGAGAGTGGGTCGGTGAGCGTCGTCGCGGATGTGGACGTGGATCATCGCGGCGCCGGCAGCCTGGCATCGCTGTGCAGTCTCGACGAGCTCCTCGAGCGTCGTCGGGAGCTGCGGACAGTCCTCCTTGCTGGTCTCGGCGCCGGTGGGAGCGACGGTGATCAGCAGCTTGCTCGGGTCGTTGATCTGCGCGGTCATGGGGTCATCGTGTCAGAATCCGCCGGTCCGATCGATTTGACCTACAGGAAGATTTCCCGATGCGCGCCGTGGTCCAGCGAGTTCTTTCCGCGTCCGTGACCGTGGACGGGAAGGCCGTCGGAGCAGTGGACGGTCCGGGGCTGCTGGTGCTGCTCGGGGTGACCCACTCCGACGGGCCGGCCCAGGTTGACTGGATGGCCCGGAAGATCTGGGGCCTGCGGATCATGCGCGAGGAGCAATCGGCCTCCGACCTCGGCGCCCCGGTGCTGGTGGTCAGCCAGTTCACGTTGTACGGCGACGCCCGGAAGGGCCGGCGGCCGACCTGGATCGCGGCGGCGCCGGGCGAGGTCTCCGAGCCGGTGTACGAGTCGTTCTGTGACGCCCTGCGCGGACTGGGCGCCACCGTGGCCGAGGGAAGCTTCGGCGCCGACATGCAGGTGGTCTCGGTGAACGACGGGCCGGTGACGGTGGTGCTCGAGACCCCGTGACGGATCCGACGGACAGACGCGGTGTGGCGGTCCGAGGACAGCGCCGCGACCTGGACGAAGGTCGGCTGAGGGCCCTTCCGGGTCATTCCGGCGGACGTGTCGCCGGTGCTAGCGTCGATGACTCCGCCGCACCCAGCCACAACCCCTCACGACTGGAGCGGCCCATGTCCGACTACAAGGCACTGGTGCAGGAGATGTTCGGAGCGATCGGCTCCGGCAAGGACGTCGACGCGGCCATCGACAGGTACATGGCGGACGACTTCGTCGAGCACGAGGAGATCCCCGGGATGGACCACACCCGGGATACGCCCCGCCGGCTGTTCAAGATGATGCAGGCAGCCTTCACCGACTTGCACGTCGACATCCACGACGTGCTTCAAGACGGCGACAAGGCCGTCGCCCGGGTCTCGTTCGTGGGCACCCACACAGGCGACTTCATGGGCGTGCCCGCCAGCGGGAACCCGGTGCACATCGACGCCATCGACATCGTGCAGTTCCGCGGAGACCAGTGCGTGGCGCACTGGGGCACCATGGACATGGCGGGCGCAATGGCGCAGATGGGTGCCGGGGCGCGGGCCTGACGGTTTGCGCCGCGGGGATCGCGGGGTCCTCCCCACGCGTCTCGGATACGAGACACTTGCAGTTTCCGGGTACTTGCTCCCGTGACCTGAGCCACATTTCAATGTCCGAGAAGTCCTGACACTTTCTCGGATCGGAGAAGACCATGGCTCGCGGACTGACGGTGGAGCACCGCTCGATCGATGTCATCCCGGCTTCGGAGCGGCACGGGTCCCCCGGCAACCAGCTGACCCTGTGGCTCGGCGCGAACCTGCAGATCACCGCGATCGTGGACGGGGCGCTTGCCGTCGTCTTCGGTGCCGATGCCTGGTGGGCGATCCTCGGGCTGCTGATCGGCAACGTCGCCGGCGGCGCGGTGATGGCACTGCACTCGGCGCAGGGTCCCCGGCTCGGCCTGCCGCAGATGATCTCGAGCCGGGCACAGTTCGGCGTGTACGGCGCGATCATCCCGCTGCTCCTCGTGATCGTGATGTACCTCGGCTTCACGGCCACCGGGACCGTGCTCTCCGGCCAGGCGATCAATGCGCTCTTCGGCATCGACGCGCCGACCTTCGGGATCGTCGTCTTCATCGCGCTGGTGGCGGTGATCGCGATCATCGGCCACGACCTGATCCACCGTGTCGGGCGGATCGCATCGGTGCTGGGCATCCTCGGCTTCGGCTACCTGCTGGTGCGACTGTTCACGCAGCACGACGTGGGCGCCGCGTTCGCGAACCCGTCCTTCAGCGGCGTCTCGTTCCTGCTGGCGGTGTCGCTCGGTGCCGGCTGGCAGCTCACTTACGGACCGTACGTCGCCGACTACTCCCGCTACCTGCCGGAGGAGACCCCGGAGCGCCAGGTCTTCTGGGCGACGTTCGCGGGGACGGTCCTCGGCTCCCAGGCGTCCATGACGTTCGGCGTCATGGTGGCGGCAGTCGCCGGAGACGCGTTCCTCGGCAGCCAGGTGGGATGGCTCGGCGACCTGGCCGGGCCCGCGGTGGTGGCCGCGCTGATCTACCTGCTGATCGTCGTCGGCAAGCTGACCGTCACCTGCTTGAACGCCTACGGCAGCTTCATGTGCGCGAGCACCACGGTGACGGCCTTCACCGCCCAGCAGCGCGTCGGGCGCGGTGCCCGCGTCGCGTTCATCCTCGCCATGCTGGTGTTGTCGATGTTCATCGCGCTGTGGGGGAGCAAGGACTTCCTGGACAACTTCAAGAACTTCGTGCTGCTCCTGCTGATGGTGTTCACGCCGTGGAGCGCCATCAACCTGACCGACTACTACCTCGTGTCGAAGGAGCGGGTCGACCTTCCCGGCCTCTACGACCCGAACGGACGCTACGGGCGCTGGCGCGCACCGGCGCTGGTCACCTACGCGGTCGGCATCGTGGTGCAGGTGCCCTTCCTCGCCCAGTCGCTCTACACCGGCCCGCTGACGGAGAAGCTCGGCGGTGCGGACATCTCCTGGGTCGTCGGACTCGTGGTGCCCGCCGTCATGTACTACCTGTGGGCAACGCGCCGGAACGTCGCTCCCGACGAGATGATCCGGATGCCGGGGATCGAGACGCGGTCGCGGCTCGAGGAGGCGGAGCAGGCTGAGCCGGCGGGCCACTGACCACGGCCGGTTCAGCCGTCGGTCGTCACGCCCGACTTCGCGGCGCACTCCGCGCAGGTGCCGAAGACCGTCAGGTGGCCGACGTCGGTGGCGAACCCATAGCGCTGCTGCAGCGCCTCGGTCATCGGGTCGATGATGTCCTGGTCCACCTCGCTGACCTTGCCGCAGCTGCGGCAGACCAGGTGGACGTGGGGCGGCGCGGTGGAGGAGTGGTACGTCGGCGCCCGGTCGGTCAGGTGGGCGTGCCGAACGAGCTCGAGCTCCTCGAGCAGTTCCAGGGTCCTGTAGACGGTGGAGATGTTCACCGCCTTCGACTCCTCCCGGACGGCGGCGTACACCTCGTCGGGCGTGGCGTGACCGAGCCGCTCGACGGCCCGGAGCACCAGCTCGCGCTGCGGGGTGAGCCGGTAGCCCTTCGCGCGCAGCCGCTCCTGCCAGTCCTCGGGGCGGGTGTGGCTGTGCTCGGTCACGGGGCGAGTCTAGGCAAGTCGCGAGCGAGTGCCTGGGTCAGCCGGTGGCCGCGCCGATCCGGATCTCGCTGACCGCGATCGTGTTGCGCTTGCCCTTGGTCGAGGAGAGGACCTCCAGCGTGACGACGTTCGCCTCGACGAGCGGGATCGCCTGGGTCTGCATGTCCCGGTTATCGGCGGAGCCGTCGAGCTTCTGGACGACGCTGGTGCCGTCGGGAAACGTCCACCGCACCTTGGTGAGCCGGTTGTTCTCGGCGTAGCGGTCGGTGCCGTTTCGCGGGTCGGTCTTGGCGTAGCCCGGCACGATCCCGAGCTCGCCGATCCGGACCGTGTCGGACAAGTTAATCTGCAGTCGCTCACCGACGCCGTCGCCGCCGCAGCGCCAGGCCGTCGTGAGGTCGCCGTCGAAGGCGTTGCTCGCGGGGTAGCGGACCGGGTTGCCGGCGGCGTCGACGCTCGACGGCGCCTGGCACGAGGCGTCGGCGCTGCCGATCGCGGCGGCGTCGGTCACGCCCTGGTAGGGCTGGCCCTCCGGGCTCTTGGCCTGCTGCGGGCTGTTGTCGTCCTCCGGCGACCCGCTGGTCGAGCCGTCCTCCCCCATCACGATGCCGTCCGGCTCGTCATCGGCCGCGGTGTTGTCGCCGACCGAGGAGGAGAACACGGTGCCGGCGCCGTAGGCCGCGGCGAGCAGGAGCACGACCATGCCCGCGAGCAGGGCGGGCACGAGCCAGCCGGGGCGGTCGCGGGGCGCGGGCTCGTCGTACGTGAAGGCGTCGTACCGCTCGGGATGGTCGTGGTTCGTGGCGACGTGCGGCGGCCCGGGGTGGTCGTGCGCGGGGGCGTCGTACGGCTGGTGCGTTTCGGCGGGCGTGGCCGGGGTCTCAGGCGCTGCAGTCAACAACGAGTCGAGCGAGCCGATCTGCTGGGTGGCCTCGACGTCCTCGGGGTCGTCGCTCGGGGACTGGCTGAGCGCGCGCAGGTAGGCCCGGCGGTACGCCTCGGCGTACTCCGGGGACACGTCCGGCGGGAGGTCGCCGGGGAGTCGGGGCTCTGACACAGTCCAGCAGCCTACGGATCCGGGCGCGTGTCGACAAAGTCTCTCGCCCACCCGGCCGGGCGCGGCCATAGCCGGTCCCGGTGAACCCTTATGGCCGGTTTCGCGGCGGCGAAGGGGCCATACCCATTCATGCTGACCTCTTGTGGCCGAACGCCGCGGCCCCGGACCGCCGTGGAGGCGCGGTCCGGGGCCGGGCGGAAACTGCGCACTCGACGGACGAGGTGCGCACTCAACGAGTGGCGAAGGTGCTCAGATCGTGATCGCGACCTCGGCGACGACGCCGGTCTGGGCCACCACCTTCTTGTCGACGGGGTCGGCCTTCGGCGCCAGCGTCCGCAGCGTCCAGTCACCGGGGCCGGCGAAGAACCGGAAGTGCCCGGTCGCGGACGTCGGCACCTCGGCGGTGAACTCACCGGACTTGTCGAGCAGTCGTACGTAGGCGTTGCCGACCGGCTCGTCGCCGCGGACGACCTGGCCCTGGATGATCGCTTCCTTGGCGACGTTGATCCCGTCGAGGGACAGGCCGCCCGTCGTCGCGCCGCACATCAGGCGTCACCCGGCTCGTCGCCGAGGGCCACGGGGACGCCGACCAGCGAGCCGTACTCGGTCCAGGAGCCGTCGTAGTTCTTCGTTGACGTGTCGCCGAGCAGCTCGTGCAGCACGAACCAGGTGTGGCTCGAGCGCTCGCCGATGCGGCAATAGGCGATGGTCTCCTTGTCCCAGTCGACACCGGCCTCGGTGTAGAGCTTCTTCAGCTCGTCGTCGGACTTGAAGGTGCCGTCGTCGTTCGCGGCCTTGCTCCACGGGACGTTGGCGGCGGTGGGAATGTGCCCGGCGCGCTGGGCCTGCTCCTGCGGGAGGTGGGCGGGGGCGAGCAGCCGCCCGGCGAACTCGTCGGGGCTGCGCACGTCGATGAGGTTCTTGGTGCCGATCGCGGCGACGACCTCGTCGCGGAACGCACGGATGCTCGTGTCCTGCTCCTGCGCGGTGTACGTCGTACGCTCGCGGTTCGGTGCCTCGTCGGTGAGCTCGCGGCTGTCGAGCTCCCACTTCTTGCGCCCGCCGTCGAGGAGCTTGACGTCCTGGTGGCCGTAGAGCTTGAAGTACCAGTAGGCGTAGGCGGCGAACCAGTTGTTGTTGCCGCCGTAGAGCACCACGGTGTCGTCGTTGGCGACGCCCTTGCCGGAGAGCAGCTCCTCGAACTGCTGCTTGTTGACGAAGTCACGACGGACCTGGTCCTGCAGGTCGGTGGTCCAGTCGAGCTTGATGGCGCCCTTGATGTGGCCCTTGTCGTAGGCGCTGGTGTCCTCGTCGACCTCGACCAGGACGACCTTGGGGTCGTCGAGATGGTCCTGGACCCAGTCGGCGGTGACGAGTGCGGTGTCGCGGCTCATGGCGTGTTCCTTGCTGTGTCGTTGAGTGTGGGGGTTGTTCGCGGTTGGTGCGCGGGTCGGGCGCCGGGCTCAGCCGGCGAGGCGCTTGCCGAGCAGGTAGACCTCGCATCCCAGGCAGAACCCGAACGCGGCGTTGAGGAAGGCCGCCGCCAGCGCGGCGCCGGTGGCGATCGCCCCGAGCAGCGTCGCGCCGGTGAGGAAGCCGACGAGGGCCACGAGGGCGAACCCGAGCCCGACAGCCTGGGCGAACCGCGGCGGTGCGGCGTCCTCGAGCTCGGCCGGCGGCGCGAGGCGGGGGCGCACGAAGCTGCGGAACGCCCAGCCGTAGGGGGTGTTCTGGATCCCGGCGAACGCCCCGATCGCGAACAGCACCGCCTGGGCGGCGAGCAGCCCGACGGTCAGGGTGGTCGTCGTGGAAAGCAGCGCCACGGCGAGGACCAGGGTGGTCAGCGTCGCGGCGAACCGCGGCCCGCGGGGGTCGATCCGGGCCGCGGACCGGCAAAGCGGGAGAGACCGCCCCGGGGGCGAGCGGGGGGGGGGGGGGGGGAAGGACAAGGTTATACTGCGCATGGATGGGTGCGGGCGGCCTGGCTTCACCCTGGTGCGGGTGGGCAGCGGCACGGGACGTCGTCGTACGCCTGGACTTGGCCTGGCGTGGTGCGGGCCTACGAACCGACTCGCTCAGATGGAGCCGGCGGCTGGAGTCAGCCGGGGAGGTCGTGACGTCCCGTCAGGACATTCGACACAGCGCCGAGCGGACGCGGCAGTGGTCCACTGCGCGGCGCTTGGTCAGCATGGTCGAGGGCATGGAGAAGAGAGTACGGGGAGCTGTCCGGTGCTGGGAAACGGCCGTCTCGCCATGTGGTCACGCGTCCCGCGATGTGGACTCGTCCACCGATTCGTCTGTGCTGTTTCGTCTGGTTCCAGCGAGACGGTCGCAGACGAATTGGGTCAGCGCAGCTGGGGGCGGACGTGCAGCCCGACCTCCGGGTCGACGACGACCTCCTGGGCGGCCGGGATCTCCTCGACCGTGAGCGTGGCGTCGAGCGGCGCGTTGCGCTTGACCATGGCCAAGGCGACGGGGCCGAGCTCGTGGTGACGCGACGACGTACCGACGAAGCCGACCACCTTGCCGTCGAGCAGCAGGTCGGCGCCGCGGGCCGGGAGCCGGTTGCCGGACCCGTCGAGGTGCAGCAGGGTGAGCCGGCGCGGCGGACGGCCCAGGGTGTGCACGCGCGCGACCGTCTCCTGGCCCCGGTAGCAGCCCTTGTCGAGATGGACGGCGGGGCCGATCCAGCCGGCCTCGTTGGGGATCGTGCGGTGGTCGGTGTCGAGGCCGAGGCGGGGTTCGCCGCGGGCGATCCGCAGCGCCTCGAAGGCCCACATCCCGGCGGCGGGACCGGCGGCCTCGGCGTACTTCTCGAGGTCGTCGCGCGCGATCAGCTCATAACCGGAGTACGGCGCGCCCTCGACCCGCGCGACGGGTCGCCAGGTGACGGCGAGCTGGTCGGTCAGGTCCGCGACCTCGACGCGCATCATGACGCGCATCCGGTCCAGCCACTCGACCAGCGCGGGCGCCTCCCCCGGCTCGACGTGGGCGGTGAACGACTAGCCGTCGTCGATGCCGTAGAGCGCGTGCTCGACGTGGCCCTGCGGGCTGAGCACGAGCGTGGCGGTCCAGGTGTCGGGCGCGAGGGCCTCGAGGTGCTGGGAGGTCAGCGAGTGCAGCCAGGTGAGGCGGTCCGGGCCGGTGATGCGTACGACGCCGCGGTGGGAGAGGTCGACGAACCCGTCGCCGGCCTCGAGGGTGCGCTGCTCGCCGTACATCGAGCCGTAGTGGGCGGCGACCGGCGCGTCGATCCCGTCACCGGCGACGGCGCCGGGGAGGTCGAGCAGGGGGCTGCGGTAGTCGTCCATGGGTCCAGTGTCGCAAGTCCGGCAAGGCGGGTGGGCGGGGCGTCGTCAGACCCGCGTTGCCACGACGAGGTGCGGTCCGCGCCCGCCGGCGAGGCGGACCTCGCCGAACCCGGAGGCCTCGAGGAGATCGGAGTACTCGTCGAGGCGCCGCTCGCGGCCCCCGAAGTTGATCAGCATCATCAGGTCGAGCAGGTGGTGCTGGGCGCTGTCCGGCCGGACGCCGTCCTCCTCGTCGGGGAGCACCGTCTCGAGCAGGAGGAGGCGGGTGCCGGGCGTCGATGCCTCCCGGATCCGGCCCAGGATCTTCCGGCAGGCCTCGTCTTCCCAGTCGTGCAGGATGTTGCTGAGCAGGTAGGCGTCCCCGCCTGCCGGCACCCCGGCGAAGAAGTCGCTCACCACCGCCTCGCAGCGGTCGGTGACGTCGAAGTGCGCGAACACCTCCGCCGAGCCGTGCACCGGGCCCTCCTGGTCGGCGAGCACGCCGCGGAGGCCGGGCCGGGCGGCGACGACCTGCGCCAGGAGCCGGCCGGTGCCGCCGCCGACATCGACGAGCGTCTCCACGGAAGCGTCCGAGAGCTCGTCGACGACCAGCCTGACCGAGTCGCGGTCGCGTGCGTCGCGTGCCATCGCCGCGTCGAACAGCTGCCCCGCCTCCGGGTGCGAGCGGAGGTAGTCCCAGAACGGTTCGCCGTGCACGCGATCGAAGACGCGCTCGCCGGAGCGTACGGCGTCGGGCAGGGCCTGCCAGGTGCTCAGCGTCCACGACCCGGCCATGTGCATGAGGGCGCCCCAGTCCGATCCGGGCACGTCGCTGCGCAGCCGGGCGCCGGCCTCGGTCAGCTCGTAGGTGCCGTGCCGGTAGGTCAGCAGCCCGATCGCCGCCAGCGTGCGCAGCAGCCGGTCGAGGGTGGCGGGGTCGGTGCCGGTCCGGTGGGCGACCTCGTCGGCGGTCGCGGGCGTGGCGAGCGCGTCGGCGATCCGCAGCGAGGCCATGGCGCGGGCGGCGAGGGACCGCCAGGCGCCCCGGACCAGGTCCATCACCAGGTCGCGTGCCTGATCGTCGGGCGTGGAAGGTGTCTGCATGGGCGCCTCCGCAGGACGGGCCGGTCGACTCAGGGTGCCCGGAGCGGCTCGGGCGGCACAAGGGCGAGGGGCCGGTGCGGCGTCGTACGGCGGGCGGCCACCGATTCGTCCGCAGCCGGCACACGGCGGGCCGGCTCGAATCCGCGGACGAATCGGGGTTGGGGGCGGCGTCAGCGGGGCGCGTCGGCGCCGGCACGCAGCCGCGGTACGACGACCCGCAACAGGTCGTCGAGGCGGGTGGCCGCTGCGGCCGCGGCCAGCTCGCCCCGGCGGAAGGGGTCGGCCAGGTCGTCGGCCGCCTCGGCCGGCCGGTACCTCCCGCGCAGCGACCCGAACAAGTCCAGGCCGCGGACCCCGCGCAGGTCGCCGTCGTCGGCCACCGAGTCGAGCGTGCGGGCGAACTGGCCCAGCGTGAACACCCGGCGGAACACCTCCGGGCGGTCGTCGAGGATGAACTGCCGGTGGACCGACTCGGCGGTCAGCACCAGGTCGGCCTGCTCGACCATGCGCATCGTGAGCGGCCGGCTCCGGAAGGCCTCGGGGTCGACGCCCCGGGCGCGGAGCTGGTCGGCCATCGGCGGGTCCATCGCGTGGTCACGGAACCCGTGCGTGCCGGCGCTCGACACGACCACCGTGGGGTCGCCGTCGAGGAGATGACCGGCCATCAGCTCGGCGTACGCGGAACGGCAGATGTTCGCCGTACACACGAACACCACCCGGAGAGCCCCCTCAGCCATGCGCCCCAGGGTAGGACGTCCCGGAGCCTCAGGGACGGGAACCCGGAGTCCGGCGCCGCGCCACGCGCCACCGATGCACCAGCCGGTCCGCGGCGAGGGCCGCGCTCCGGCGACGCTCGCAAGGTCGGCCGCGGTGACGCCGTGGGGGCCGGGGAGGGTGACCAGCGTGACGCCCTCCATCGGGCCGTTCACCAGGATCCAGAGCACGCAGAGCCCGAGGAGCACCACGGCGCCGGGGACGCCGGTGCGGTCGAGCGTGCCGGCGCTGAGCACCAGCAGCACGAGCACGACGGCTGCGAGCACGGCCCTCCCCCTTCCACGCGCCTCTGGAGAGTATGCGTGCGCTCGACGGGTCAGGGAGTGAGAACCCGGGCGAGCGTGGCCAGAACCTCGTCCTTCTTGGGGGCGCCGCTCGCGCGCGACACCTCCTGGCCCTGCGCATCCAGGATCAGCGTCGTCGGAGTGCGCAGGATGCCGAGGCGTCGTACGAGCTCGAGGTGGTGCTCGGCGTCGACCTCGACGTGGACGACCCCCGGCACGACGTCGGCGACCTCGGACAGCACCCGCTTCGTGGCCCGGCAGGGTGCGCAGAACGCCGAGGAGAACTGCAGGAGCGTGCCGCGCTCGCCGAGCTCGTGCGCGATGTCGGAGTCGTGCAGCACGCTCACCTCGTGTACGTCGGTGTCAGCTGCGCCCTTGACCGGGTGCGTGCCGCGGAACCGGCCGTCGCGGGCGGCGCGGAGCAGTCCGAAGGCGGTCGCGAGCACGAGCGCGGCGACGAGGACCCAGGCTCCTTGGCTCATGCCGGGATTCAACCACCGGACGCGGAGGCGCATTCCCGGCATCTCACGGGCGGCGCGCGGAGTCGGCGCGGCGGCCGGGCGACGGTGGTCGGCTCGCCCGAATGCCGACCCTGCCGTCGCTGCGAGGGTCCCCGAGGCGGCCTGCCTGGGAGGATGCCGACCGCCCCGAGGGTTCGCTCAGCGCGAAGCGTGTCCGCACTGCAGGGACCCCGGTGCCCAACCGCGGATCTGGCAAACCCTCACCGTGAGGACGCTCCGGGTCGGCGGCCCTGACCGTGAGGACGCGCCGGGTCGGCGAAAAGTGGGGCGCGGCGCGGGCGCCTCCCCCGCGGGCGCCGCGCCCCCTCAGCTGGCGGCGAGAAGCAGCAGCTGCTGCTCGTGCGCGAGCCGGACACCCAGCGGGACCTCCGGGCCGTACTCGTGCTCCTCCGCCTGCTGAAACTCCTGGACGCTCTCAGTCGTGTGCATGGTGTTGCTCCCCAAGGTGTACGCCGCCGGACGACAGCCGGGTCCCCCGATGCCCGCTGCCGTCCCCTCAGGCCCCCCTGATGACGGCTGGTGGTGGGCCGGCTGGGACCGGCCCACTTCGAAGGTAGGCGGAGTCCGCGGCGGCGTACAGGGAAAGCGACCGAATCTGACCCTTCGGACAACCCGCCAGGCCCTTTCGGGGCTAAATTCCGACATGACCCTTTCGGGTCATCGCCTGACCCCTCCGGAAGCGGGCCCTACGTCCGTCGCCGTAGGCCGGCACCAGCCCGAGCAGGCCGGCGGCGGCCTCAGCCCCCGGCGAACGGTGGCAGCAGCTCGACGGTGTCGCCGGCCCGGATCGGTACGTCGGCGGGGTCGGTCGAGCCGACCGGACGGTCACCCACGAGGACCGAGCAGACGCCGATCACCTCGGGCAGCTTCGGCCGGTCCGGGTGGGCCTTGCGGACCCGGTCGAGCACGTCGCGCAGCGTCGTACCGTCGCCGACCGTCAGGGTCTCGGAGTCGATCCCGGCCGCCGCCCGGGCCGCCGCCCAGTAGCGCACGACCACGGCCCCACCGTCGGCCCCCGCGGTGGACAGATCGGGCGTCGAGCTGCTCATGTTCGGTATCCTGCCTCATCGCACCAACGCGGCGGACCCCCGTCGCCCAGGGCGATGCTCCAGCGGCTCAACGGCGAGCCGGCGTGATCCACCGGAATCCTCCGGGAGGGCTGATGAGCACCCTGCTGCTGCTGACCAGCACGACCCAGCCCTCTGCCGAGGTGCTGCCGGCCCTCGCGCTGCTGCCGCACCAGGTGAGGATCCTCGCCGCCGAGGGCAGCGCCCTGCTCGAGGCACCCGACGCCGACCTGGTGCTCGTCGACGGGCGCAAGGAGCTCGCCCACGCCCGCGACCTGT
>JBQCEF010000098.1:0-17484 GCA_051960495.1 Nocardioides sp.
GGCTGGTACGTACGCTTGCTCACGAGAGTGATCTTTCGTGTCGGGAACGGTCGAAATCGAGGGGGACCCGGCGGCTGAGCGCCAACTCCTCGACCGGACCGCCCACCCGCGCGGATGAGGCGTGGACATGCGGCACCGGTCGGCAGCGGTCCGACCGCCCAACGGTACGGGCTCGCCGGGACGAGGGTCAAACCGAGCGACCTTACGCGGACCGGGCCAGGCGGCGCGAGCGGACGCGCCCGGACCACCGCTGGCAACGCACCCGCCCCACCGGGGTTCCGCCTGTGGACAACCGCTTGATCCACAGGCCCGGGCCTTGTTAGCGTCAGCCCTCCCGAGTTCCCCACCGTGCACGACCGTTCCCGGGTCCGGCGAGCCGGGCGATCTGGCCGTTCTCTCCCGGACACCCGCTCTGACCTGCTAGGACAGCGATCAGGACGGCGGCTGCGCTGGTCTCGGCTCACCCCGCTCCCGCGGCGGATGGTGGATGCACAACCTGTGGACAAAGGTGTGGACCGTCCGGTCCGTGGCACCGACGTGGTCCGGTCGGAAACGACGTGGAACGAAAGTGGGGATACCCGCGTGGACGACAACCCGAACGCTCCCGAGGCACCCGCCTCCGGCGGCCCCGACCTCCACACGGTGTGGCGCACCCTGGTGGAGGACCTCCCGCCGAGCCAGCGAGCCTGGCTGACGGCGAGCCGGCCGGTCACGCTACACGAGCACACCGCGATCATCGCGGTGGCCGACGACTTCACCCGCAACCAGCTGGAGGGGCGGCTGCGCACCCGGCTGGAGGACGCCCTGGGACACGCGTTCGGGACCCAGGTGCGCATCGCCGTCACGGTGGATCCCGAGCTCGAGGGTGCCGCACTCGGCACGCCGGGCCGCGGCCCTGCGACGAGCCCCGCGACCCCCAGCCCCGACGGGCACGCGGACGGCGCATCGATGAATCCATCCATCGACATGTCGACAAATCCCCTCGACGTGCCCACGCCGCTGTCGGCCGACCCGGCGCGCAAGCCCGGGGGCGGGGGCGTGCTCGAGACCCGGCTGAACCCGAAGTACATCTTCGAGACCTTCGTCATCGGCTCCTCGAACCGCTTCGCGCACGCCGCCGCGGTCGCCGTCGCCGAGGCGCCGGGCAAGGCCTACAACCCGCTGCTCATCTACGGCGACTCCGGACTCGGCAAGACCCACCTGCTGCACGCGATCGGGCACTACGTCCGCAGCCTGTTCAGCGGCGCCCGGGTCCGCTACGTGAGCTCCGAGGAGTTCACCAACGAGTTCATCAACGCGATCCGCGACGACAAGGCGGCCGTCTTCCAGCGCCGCTACCGCGACGTCGACGTCCTGCTCATCGACGACATCCAGTTCCTCGAGGGCAAGATCCAGACGCAGGAGGAGTTCTTCCACACGTTCAACACCCTCCACAACGCGAACAAGCAGATCGTGATCACCTCCGACCGCGCCCCCAAGCGCCTCGAGGCGCTCGAGGACCGGCTGCGCAACCGGTTCGAGTGGGGCCTGATCACCGACGTCCAGCCCCCGGACCTCGAGACCCGCATCGCGATCCTGCGCAAGAAGGCGGCCACCGAGCGGATGACGGCCCCGCCGGACGTGCTGGAGTTCATCGCCTCCAAGATCCAGACCAACATCCGCGAGCTCGAGGGCGCGCTGATCCGGGTCACCGCCTTCGCCAGCCTCAACCGGCAGCCGGTCGACCTCACGCTCGCCGAGATCGTCCTCAAGGACCTGATCCCCGAGGGCGGGGAGCCGGAGATCAGCGCGGCGCTGATCATCGCCCAGACGGCCGCCTACTTCGGGCTCTCCATCGACGACCTGTGCGGCTCGAGCCGCAGTCGGGTCCTGGTGACCGGCCGCCAGATCGCGATGTACCTGTGCCGCGAGCTCACCGACCTCTCCCTGCCCAAGATCGGCCAGCAGTTCGGCGGCCGCGACCACACCACGGTCATGCACGCCGACAAGAAGATCCGGCAGCTGCTCGCGGAGCGGCGCAGCGTCTACAACCAGGTCACCGAGCTGACCAACCGGATCAAGCAGCAGGCGCGTCAGGGCTGATCCGGGGCGCCCGGCCCGGCCGGCTGCCTGGGGACGCGACGTTGACAACCTGTCATTCGCCCGTGCACGACCTGTGGACAACTTGGTGCACGAAGGACCCGCCCTCCCGGCCGCCCACAGCCGCGGCGACTCCTCCACCACTCGTCCACAGCCGTCCGGGACGGAGAAATACTGTCTGACCTGCGGAAACAGCGGTTATCCACAGTATCCACCGCACCTGTGAACACGATGGAACTACAGATTCATCAGATCTCGGTGAACTTCTTCCCCGGCCCGACCTGGGGACAACCGGCCCGGACGCCCGGACCTCGAACGCCGGCCGGCTAGGCCGTGAAGCACAAGATCGACACTCTCCCTGTGCTGCGTTCGCTGCGCATGGCAGGATGCACACCCCTGGACCCTCACGTGCTGAGCGGCCCGGACATGCCAGTGCGCATGAGGTCTGACGTTCCCAGCAGGAGGCGAACACCCGTGAAGTTCCGCGTCGAACGCGACGTCCTGGCCGATGCCGTGGCCTGGGCCGCGCGCAGCCTGCCGGTCCGCCCCAGCGCACCGGTGCTCGCAGGCCTGCTGATCGAGACCCAGCAGGACGGGAGCAACGGCTTGATGCTCTCGACGTTCGACTACGAGACCTCCGCGCGTGCCACCGTCCCCGCGGACGTCTCCGACGAGGGCCGGGCCCTGGTGTCGGGCCGGCTGCTCGCCGACATCTGTCGCAGCCTGCCCAACAAGCCGGTCGAGATGACCATCGACGGCGCGAAGGTCTCGCTCACCTGCGGGAGCGCGCGGTTCAGCCTCCAGACGATGCCCGTCGAGGAGTACCCGTCCCTGCCGGAGATGCCGCAGGCGACCGGCACCGTGCGCAGCGACGTCTTCGCGAACGCGGTCGCGCAGGCGGTCACCGCCGCCGGGCGCGACGACATGCTTCCGGTGCTCACCGGTGTGCGGATCGAGATCGAGGGCTCCGACATCGCGCTGCTGGCCACCGACCGGTTCCGGCTCTCCCTGCGCGAGCTCACGTGGGAGCCCGGTGCCACCGACGCCTCCGCGGCCGCGCTGGTGCCGGCCCGGGTCCTGGCGGACACCGCCAAGTCGCTGACCGCGGGCACCGAGGTCACGATCGCCCTGTCGAGCGGTGGAGCCGGCGAGGGCATCATCGGTTTCGAGGGCTCGGCCGGAGGCGGCGTGCGTCGTACGACGACCCGGCTCCTCGACGGCGAGTTCCCCAAGGTCCGCACGCTGTTCCCCAGCGAGCAGAGCACGATCGCCCGCGTCGACCGGGCCACGCTGATCGAGGCCGTCAAGCGCGTGTCCCTGGTCGCCGAGCGCAACACCGCCGTCCAGCTCGCCTTCGCCGACGGGATGCTCACCCTCGACGCCGGCAGCGGCGACGAGGCACTGGCCACCGAGCAGATCGAGGCGCAGGTCAAGGGCGCCGACATCACCACCGGCTTCAACCCGCAGTTCCTGCTCGACGGGCTCACCGCGCTGGAGCACCCCGTCGTGGAGATGGCGTTCACCCAGGCGTCCAAGCCCGCGGTGATGGCCGGCGTCGAGAGCCTCGACGGCGAGGCGGACCTGTCCTTCCGCTACCTGCTGATGCCGCGCCGCCTGCTTTCGTGACCGCGGCGTAGCGTGGCCTGCGGAACCCACCGTTGGACAACCACCTGGGAGGACCCGTGGAGCTCGGCCTGATCGGTCTGGGGAAGATGGGCGGCAACATGCGCGAGCGGTTGCGCCGCGCCGGCCACACCGTCGTCGGCTACGACCGCAACCCCGACGTGAGCGACGTCGACAGCCTCGAGGCCATGGTCGAGAAGCTGCCGTCGCCGAAGGTCGTCTGGGTGATGGTCCCCTCCGGCGACCCGACCCGCGAGACCGTGAAGACCCTGGCCGACCTGCTCTCCGAGGGCGACATCGTCATCGACGGCGGCAACTCCCGCTGGACCGACGACATCGCCAACGCCGAGCTCCTCGCGGAGTCCGGCATCGGCTTCGTCGACTGCGGTGTCTCCGGGGGCGTGTGGGGCCTGGAGAACGGCTACGCGCTGATGGCCGGCGGGGACGCGAAGCACATCGACACGCTGCAGCCGATCTTCGACGCACTGAAGCCGCCCGGAGAGTTCGGCTGGGTGCACGCCGGCAAGGTCGGTGCGGGTCACTTCTCCAAGATGGTGCACAACGGCATCGAGTACGCCGTCATGCAGTCCTACGCCGAGGGTTACGAGCTGCTGCAGAAGGCCGAGCGGGTCGACAACGTCACCGAGGTGTTCCGCTCGTGGCGCGAGGGCACCGTCATCCGGTCCTGGCTGCTCGACCTGCTCGTCGCCGCCCTCGACGACGATCAGGACCTGAAGAGCATCCGCGGCTACGCCGAGGACTCGGGCGAGGGCCGGTGGACCGTCGAGGCGGCCATCGAGCACGCCGTACCGATGCACGCGATCTCCGCCGCGCTGTTCGCCCGGTTCGCCTCGCGGCAGGACGACAGCCCGGCGATGAAGGCGGTCGCGGCGATGCGCAACCAGTTCGGCGGTCACGCCGTGCACACCGACGCCCCGCCGACCACGCAGGACACGCCCTCCAACCCGGACCGCTAGGTCCGCCGCCCGACTGTGCACGTCGTCCACCTCACCCTGCACGACTTCCGGTCCTACGCGACCGCGGAGGTGGCGCTCGGGCCGGGTGTCACCGCGTTCGTCGGCCGCAACGGGCAGGGCAAGACCAACCTCGTCGAGGCCGTCGACTACATCGCCCGGCTCTCCTCGCACCGGGTCTCCAGCGACGCGCCGCTCGTGCGCGCCGGCACCGACCAGGCGGTCATCCGCGCGGCGGTGGTGCGCGACGACCGGCAAGCCCTGCTCGAGGTGGAGATCAACCCCGGCCGCTCCAACCGGGCCAGGATCAACCGCTCGCCGCTCCCCCGGGCGCGTGAGCTGCTCGGGATGGTCCGCACCGTGCTGTTCTCCCCCGAGGACCTCACCCTGGTGAAGGGTGACCCTTCCGACCGGCGGCGCTTCCTCGACGACCTGCTCGTGCAGCGGGCCCCGCGCTACGCCGGTGTCCGCTCGGACTACGACCGGGTGCTCAAGCAGCGCAACTCGCTGCTCAAGACGGCCGGGCTGGCCCGGCGCGGCGGTCCGGGGAGCAGCCGCGGCGAGTCCGCGCTGGCGACGCTCGGGGTGTGGGACTCCCACCTCGCGAGGACCGGGGCCGAGCTGCTCGCCGCACGGATCGCCCTGGTCCAGGACCTCGAGCCGCTGGTCGGCACCGCCTACGAGGCGGTGGCCCGGGGCGCGCGCCGGGACGACGCGACCCTGGCCTACAAGCCGTCGTTCGAGCTCCCGGCCCACGACCCGCACGCTCCCGACCGGGCCGTGCTGGCCGAGGCGCTGCTCGCGGAGGTGGAACGGCGCCGCGACGACGAGATCGACCGCGGCATCAGCCTCGTCGGGCCCCACCGCGACGAGCTGTCGCTGGGGCTCGGCACGCTGCCTGTGAAGGGCTACGCGAGTCACGGCGAGTCCTGGTCGTTCGCGCTGGCGCTGCGGCTGGCGTCCTACGACCTGCTGCGTTCCGACGGTGACGACCCGATCCTGATCCTCGACGACGTGTTCGCCGAGCTCGACTCCGGACGTCGCGAGCGGCTGGCCGAGCTGATCGCCGGCGCGGAGCAGGTCCTCGTCACGGCCGCCGTACCCGAGGACGTCCCGGCGGCGCTGCGCGGCAACCGCATCGACGTGGTCGACGGACAGGTGGCGGCCCGTGCCGAGTGAGCCCGAGCAGCCCGAGCAGCCCGAGCACCCGGACGTCCCCCAGCACGACGACTCCGGCCTCGACCTGGCCCGCAGCATCGCGCGGGGACTCGCCGGCGCACGCCGTACGGTCCGCAAGCGCACGCCACCGCGCCCCGGCACGCGGATGCGCCGCACCGACCCCGAGGCCAGCGGCGCGCACCCCGACGACCGGGACCCGCAGCTGCTCGACAGCACGATCGGGCGGCTGATCGCCGAGCAGGGCTGGGGCACCGACGTGCGCGTGCACGGGGTCTTCACCCGGTGGGAGCACCTGGTCGGGCGCGACGTGGCGCTGCACTGCACACCCGAGGCCTACGCCGACGGCAAGCTCACCGTGCGCACCGACTCGACCGCGTGGGCGACCCAGATGAAGCTGCTAGCACCCACCGTGCTCCGCCGCCTCAACGGCGAGCTGGGCGACGGCACGGTCACGCTCATCGAGGTGCTGGGACCCACCGGACCGAGCTGGAAACGCGGCCTGCGCTCGGTGCGTGACGGCCGCGGACCGCGCGACACCTACGGCTGACCCGCACCGGCGAGGTGCGCGCCGGAGTTCGTCCACAGGCGCCTTCAGGGCCGTCTTGACGGACCGGGGCCGGTATGGGGACTAGAAACCGACCCTCCGCACCGCTCCTGGAGGCCCTCTGAGGCCCACAATCGGCATTTCAGGGTCGCGACGCAGCCGGATCCTGTGGGCGACACCCCCGGATCGCGCCTCTGGCGGGGTATACTTGCCGGTGAGGTCGTACCCCCTTGGTGGGGCCGACCTTCGCTATGCGTGCCCACAGACAAAGGATGGCTTGTGGCTGACCAGACCACCCCGGACCCCGCATCCGCTCCCGGCGACGGCGCCGGTCCGACCGAGCAGGAGGTCGCGGAGGTCGTCGAGGCTCTGGTCCCCGGCCACGAGAGCCACGCGGTCGAGGACGGGAAGTACGACGCCTCCGCGATCCAGGTGCTCGAGGGGCTCGAGGCGGTCCGCAAGCGCCCCGGCATGTACATCGGGTCGACCGGTGAACGGGGCCTGCACCACCTGGTCTGGGAGATCGTCGACAACTCCGTCGACGAGGCGCTGGCCGGTTACTGCACGCGCATCGTGGTGACCCTGATGGCCGACGGCGGCGTCCGCGTCGAGGACAACGGCCGCGGCATCCCGACCGACACCGCGCCCGGCCAGGAGATGCCGGCGGTGACGATGGCGCTGACCATGCTGCACGCCGGGGGCAAGTTCGGCGGGGGCGGCTACAAGGTCTCCGGCGGCCTGCACGGCGTGGGCGTCTCGGTGGTCAACGCGCTCAGCGCGCACCTGCAGGTCGACGTCCGCAACCGCGGCCACCACTGGCGGCAGCGGTTCTCGCTCGGCGTGCCCGACGGCCCGCTCGAGCAGCTCGAGTCGACCGACGAGACCGGCACCACGATCACGTTCTGGGCGAGTCCCGACATCTTCGAGACCACGACGTACTCCCTGGAGACGATCGTGCACCGGATCCGCGAGATGGCCTTCCTCAACAAGGGCCTCGAGATCGTGGTCCGCGACGAGCGCCCGCAGGCGGAGGAGATCGCCGACGCGGTCGCCGACGACACCGTGGCCGCCGAGGTCGACAGCGACTCCCCCGCCGACATCCGCTCCGCCGGCGACGGCGCCCTCGAGCAGGTCTTCCGCTACGACCGCGGCCTGATCGACTACGTCGAGCACCTCAACCGGCGCAAGGAGAAGGCCAACCCGAGCATCGTCTCGTTCGAGGCCCACCAGAACCACCAGGGCATGAGCCTCGAGGTGGCGATGCAGTGGAACACCTCGTTCAACGAGTCGGTGCACACCTTCGCCAACGCGATCAACACCCACGAGGGCGGCACGCACGAGGAGGGTTTCCGCGCCGCGCTCACCTCCCTGGTCAACAACTGGGGCGAGGAATGGGGACTGATCAAGAAGAAGGAGGACCGGGTCTCCGGTGACGACATCCGCGAGGGCCTGACCGCGATCATCTCGATCAAGCTCGCGGAGCCGCAGTTCGAGGGTCAGACCAAGACCAAGCTCGGCAACACCGAGGCGAAGGGCTTCGTGCAGCGCGTCGTCAACGAGCAGCTCGGCGACTGGCTCGAGAAGAACCCGGCCGAGGGCAAGGACATCATCCGCAAGGCACAGGCCGCGGCCTCGGCCCGGATCGCCGCCCGCAAGGCCCGCGACCTCGCGCGCTCCCGCAAGGGGCTGCTCGGGGGCGGCGGCCTCCCCGGAAAGCTCGCCGACTGCCAGTCGACCAACCCCGAGGAGTGCGAGATCTTCATCGTCGAGGGTGACTCGGCGGGCGGCTCGGCCAAGGGTGGGCGCGACCCGCGGATCCAAGCGATCCTGCCGATCCGCGGCAAGATCCTCAACGTGGAGAAGGCCCGGCTCGACAAAGTGCTGGCCAACAACGAGGTGCAGGCGATCATCTCCGCGCTCGGCACCGGCATCCACGAAGAGTTCGACATCGAGAAGGTCCGCTACCACAAGATCGTGATGATGGCCGACGCCGACGTCGACGGTCACCACATCCGCACCCTCCTGCTGACCTTGTTGTTCCGGTTCATGAAGCCGCTCATCGAGCACGGCTACGTCTACCTCGCCCAGCCGCCGCTCTACCGGCTGCGGTGGAACAAGCCCCACGAGCACGAGTTCGTCTACTCCGACGCCGAGCGCGACGCCCTGCGCGCCGCGGGTCTCGAGGCCGGCAAGAAGCTGCCGAAGGACAACGCGATCCAGCGCTACAAGGGTCTGGGCGAGATGAACCCCGACGAACTGTGGGACACCACCCTCGACCCCGACAACCGACTCCTGCTCCAGGTGACCCTCGAGGACGCGGCGCAGGCCGACGAGATGTTCTCGGTGCTGATGGGCGAGGACGTCGAGCAGCGACGGTCGTTCATCCAGCGCAACGCTAAAGACGTCCGCTTCCTCGACATCTGATGAGCGCCGCGATGCACGCACGCTGGCTGCGTTGTCCTCGCTCGACGGGCCGCTTCGCTCAAGCCCGCCTTCGCTCCTCCGCCTTGCCAGCGCACGCACCTCGCGACGCTCATAGGGAAGTGACACATGACTGACAACACGACCGAGACTCCGGGCCCCGGCGGGCGGATCGAGCCCGTCGAGCTGCAGGTCGAGATGCAGCGCTCCTACATCGACTACGCGATGACGGTGATCGTGGGTCGCGCGCTGCCCGACGTGCGCGACGGGCTCAAGCCGGTGCACCGCCGCGTGCTCTACGCGATGTACGACGGTGGCTACCGGCCCGACCGCGGCTACTCCAAGTGCGCGCGCGTGGTCGGCGAGGTCATGGGTCAGTACCACCCCCACGGCGACTCGGCGATCTACGACACCCTGGTCCGGCTGGCCCAGCCCTGGGTGATGCGTTCGCCGCTCGTCGACAGCCAGGGGAACTTCGGCTCGCCGGGCAACGACCCCGCGGCCGCCATGCGCTACACCGAGTGCAAGATGGCGCCGCTGGCCATGGAGATGGTCCGCGACATCGACGAGGACACCGTCGACTTCACGCCCAACTACGACGGGCGGTCCGAAGAGCCCTCGATCCTGCCCTCACGGTTCCCCAACCTGCTGGTCAACGGCTCCGCCGGTATCGCGGTCGGCATGGCGACCAACATCCCGCCGCACAACCTGCGCGAGGTCGCCGACGGCGTGCAGTGGGCGCTCGAGCACCCCGACGCCCAGCGCGAGGAGCTGCTCGAGGCGCTCCTGGAGCGGATCAAGGGCCCGGACTTCCCCACCCACGCGCTGATCGTCGGCCGCCAGGGCATCGAACAGGCCTACCGCACGGGCCGCGGCTCGGTCACCATGCGCGCGGTGGTCGATGTCGAGGAGGACGCCAAGGGCCGGACTCAGCTGGTCATCACCGAGCTGCCCTACCAGGTCAACCCCGACAACCTCGCGCTGAAGATCGCCGAGCTGGCGGACTCCGGCAAGATCCAGGGGATCGCTGACGTACGCGACAACACCTCCGCACGCACCGGCCAGCAGCTGGTCGTCGTGCTCAAGCGCGACGCTGTCGCCCGGGTGGTGCTCAACAACCTGTTCAAGCACACCGAGCTGCAGACCAACTTCGCGGCGAACATGCTCGCGCTCGTCGACGGGGTGCCGCGCACCCTCACCCTCGACCAGTTCATCAGCCACTGGATCAGCCACCAGATCGAGGTCATCCAACGGCGGACCCGCTACCGGTTGCGCAAGGCCGAGGAGCGCGCGCACATCCTGCGCGGCCTGGTCAAGGCCCTGGACATGCTCGACGAGGTGATCGCCCTGATCCGGCGCAGCCCGGACGTCGCCGAGGCCCGCGAGGGCCTGATCGGGCTCCTCGACATCGACGAGCTGCAGGCCACCGCCATCCTCGACATGCAGCTGCGGCAGCTCGCGGCCCTGCAGCGGCAGAAGATCATCGACGACCTCGCGGAGATCGAGGCGCGAATCGCCGATCTCGAGGACATCTTGGCCAGCGACGCCCGGCAGCGTCAGATCGTCTCCGAGGAGCTCGCCGCGATCGTCGAGAAGTTCGGCGACGAGCGGCGCAGCCAGATCATCCCCGCCGACGGTGACCTGTCGATGGAGGACCTGATCCCTGACGAGGACCTCGTCGTCACGATCACCCGGGGCGGCTACGCCAAGCGCACCCGCGCGGACCAGTACCGCACCCAGCGGCGTGGCGGGAAGGGTGTGCGCGGGGCGACTCTGCGCGGCGACGACGTGGTGCAGCACTTCATGGCCACCAGCAACCACCACTGGCTGCTGTTCTTCACCACTGCCGGGCGGGTCTACCGGACCAAGGCCTACAACCTCCCGGAGGCGTGGCGCGACGCGAAAGGCGGTCACGTCGCCGGCCTGCTCTCGTTCCAGCCCGACGAGGAGATCGCGCAGGTGCTGGCGATCCGCGACTACGAGCAGGAGCCCTACCTCGTGCTCGCCACCCGCAACGGCCTGGTGAAGAAGACCCGGCTGGCCGACTACAACAGCCCACGGCAGGCCGGGGTCATCGCGATCAACCTCCGCGAGGACGACGACGAGCTGATCGGGGCCGAGCTGGTCGGCGACGAGGACCACGTGCTGCTGGTCTCGCGCAAGGGCCAGGCGATCCGGTTCCACTCCGGCGACATGAGGCCGATGGGCCGGGCCACCTCCGGCGTGACCGGCATGAAGTTCCGCGACGGCGACGAGCTGCTGTCGATGTCGGTGATCCGGGCCGCGCAGGTGCAGGCCGAGCACGACGCCGGGCTTGACGAGGAGGGCGCCGAGGGCACCGAGGGCGTCCCGACCAGCGAGGCCGCCGCGGAGACGCCGGCCGAGCCGGGCCCCTACTTCGGGGTGCAGCCGCAGTACGTCTTCACGATCACCGACCGCGGCTTCGCCAAGCGCACCCGCATCACCGAGTACCGGCTGCAGTCGCGCGGTGGCATCGGCATCAAGGCGATGAAGCAGGACGACGAGCGCGGACAGCTCGTCGGCGCCTTCATCGTCGTCGAGGGCGACGAGGTGCTCTCGATCAAGCAGTCGGGCCAGGTGACCCGCAGCGCGATCGACGAGAACCTGCGGCCCACCGGGCGCGACACCAAGGGCGTCAAGTTCGTCGGCGTCAGCAACGGCGACAGCGTGGCGCAGGTCGCGCGCAGCGTGGAGCGCGCCCCCGAGATCGAGGACGCCGCCGAGGCGGCTGCCGAGGCGAGTGGATCGGCCGGGAGCGCCGACGACCCGGCGGATGCAACAATCGATTCGGGGAACAATGAAGCCGCCGACGTCGAGGCGCCCGCCGTCGACGAGGAGACCGAGGAGTCCTGATGGCAGACCGACGTGCCGATGACACGCCGCTGGCACCGCGGCGGCCGCTGAGCGGCCCGCAGCGCCAGGACTCCGCACCCGAGTCGCGGCGTCCCCTCTCGGAGCGTGTCTCGGCCGCCGTCTCCGCCGCCGGGAGCGCGGTCCAGCAGGCCGCCTCCCCCTCCGGTCCGACGCCGACGCGGGGCAGTACGACGGTGGGCAGCCGGGCCGACCGGTCCACGACCGGTCCGGGAAGCGCCCCCCGTCCCCGGGGGACGCGTCGCGCGCGGCTGCGACTGGTCCACCTCGACCCGTGGTCGGTGATGAAGACCTCGTTCCTGCTCTCGATCGCGTTCGGGATCGTCACGGTTGTGGCGGTCGCCGTGGTGTGGTCGGTGCTCGGTGCCGCCGGGGTGTGGTCGTCGATCGACGCCACCGTCTCCGACGTGCTGGGAAGCCAGAGCGGCGCGCCGTTCCAGATCGAGGACTACGTCGGCGCGAGTCGCGTGCTGGGCTTCACGATGATCGTCGCGGTGGTGGACGTCGTACTGATCACCGCGATCGCGACCTTGGCGGCGTTCCTGTACAACCTCGCCGCCGCGCTGCTCGGCGGCATCGAGGTCACCCTCGCCGAGGACGACCGCTGAGCAGTGCGCGAACGGCGGGGCTCGGTTTGGGCGGCGCCGAAGTGATGCGGTAATCTTCCCCGTCGGTGCCGACCAGGACTTCCGGGTCGGCGCACGCATGAGGGCCTATAGCTCAGACGGTTAGAGCGCTTCCCTGATAAGGAAGAGGTCAGAGGTTCAAGTCCTCTTAGGCCCACTCGATGTTTCCCGTGGAACATGGCCCTTTGGGAGGGACCCGGACATGAAGAAGCTCCTGCTCCTTGCACTCGCCGCAGCCGGGGCCGTGATCGCCGGGCGCAAGATGAAGGCCGGCCAGCAGGAGCAGGCGCTCTGGGCCGAGGCGACGGACAACGTCACCAAGTCCTGATCCGGCACTACACCGGGTCACACCGGGGGCCATGGCGCAATTGGTAGCGCACCTGCTTTGCAAGCAGGGGGTTAGGGGTTCGAGTCCCCTTGGCTCCACCATCTCTCGCCGCGCGGCAGGTTCCCGGTCCTCGCTGGTCGTCGTCTGCGTCCTCGCCCTGCTTGTCGGCCTCGCGGGCTGCACGGCCCCCGGCGCTGCCCCCGCCCACGAGAGCACGCCCTCCGCCGGTACGACGAGTCCGCCGCCAGCCCGCAGCCCAAGCGCGCGTTCTCGGTGGAGCCCGTTGCCACCCTCGACCTCGCAGCCACCGACATCGGGCCGCTCGCGATGGACCGCCGCCAAGTGGTCTTCCCGTTCGGCAGCGCCGCGAGCGGTGGTTGGGACCGCGTCGGCGCCTACATTCCGGGTGAGCAGGCCACACGGACGTTGGCGAGGAGCCGGTGGTCCGACGGGTTCATCAACTGGGTGGCTGTCGCCGGCGACTGGGTGGCCTGGGTCGACCAGAGCCACAGGCAGGGTGACGACCAACCGCGGGTGCTCTGGCGGGTCCGCGCGCTGAACACCGCCACCGGCGAACGACGGCTCCTGGCCGGCAACGGTGACGTCCCGGGCCCTTACGTGCCGCAGGTCCACGGTCACGGCCGCTCCCTGTTCTGGACCCAGGCCGAGCCGGACCGGTCGGCCCGCGAGATGGTGTGGCGTCCTGCCTGGACGCGGCCGCGAGCGTTGCTGCGGCACACCGAGATGACGCCGGGCAGCGAGACGGCGACCGGCGGCCGGCTGGTCTACCTCGGTCCCGCTGCGCGTCCGGGTCAGGGTCACACGGTCGGAGGTGACTGCTGGGCGGTGCCGCTGGACGGGTCGATGCCGCCACGTCCGCTCACCCGCACGGCGCTCGCGATGGGGTGCGCGGCGGCGGCCGGCCGCGTGGTCTGGACCGAGCACGTCGATCCGGCCGCCCCCCTGCCCCCCGACGGCGAGCTCGACGACCCGTACGAGGTCCGCAGCTCCTCGCTGTCCGGCGGCCCCGACCGGCTGTTGCACCGGGGTTACCTCGCCACCGGCTACCGGGTCGCCGGCAATGGGTTCGCGCTCTGGACCGGCTCGGGCGGCCGGCTCGTGGTGCACAGAACCACCTCGGACGCCACCGTGCGGCTCCCTGGGCGCGCGGACCGGTTCGCCTCCGACGGCGACGACCTGGTGGCCTATGCGACCGTGACGAGAACGGGGACCACGCTGCGCGTCGTACGCCTCACGCCCCCGCGCTGACCACCGGTTCGTCTGCGACCCCTGCGCTCAGTTCCGACGAAACAGCACAGACGAATCGGGGTCAGCCGGCCTCGCGGGCGTGCAGCGCCTTGACCGTCGGCGAGCTCGGGACGCGGCCGGGGTCCGGGTAGGTGCCGAACGCCCGATCGGCGGTGCCCGCGCTGGTGACGGTGAACCAGTAGTGCTCGTTCTTGTAGTGGTGCAGCCGGTGGTTGCGCCATACCGCGCGATAGGCCTTCGACCGCGGCTTGTAGTCGCTGTGGATCAGGTAGTGCGTCCACTCGTAGAACATCCCGAGCACGCCCAGCGAGACGAGCGCGGTCAGCCCGAGCCCCAGCCGCGGGAAGGCGAGGACCGCCACCACGACGTACACCGGGATCAGCTTGGCCAGCACCTGCCACGGGATGAAGACCAGCGGGATGTCGCGGGGGTCGGCATGGTGCTCGCGGTGCTTGCGGGCCAGCAGTGAGTCCAGCTCGACCGGTCCGAGCCGGCGCGGGCGCCAGTGCAGCACGAACACGTGCACGACCCACTCGACGAACGGGAACAGCGCGACCATGACCACCGGGACCAGTGCGTCGGTCCAGTGCCAGTCGCCCACCAAGATCCGTGCGACGAGCGCGCCGAGCAGCATCGTGGCGATCATCCAGGGCGAGGGGTGCCGGACGAAGGCCCGGGCGGACGCGCGCAGCGTCACCTGCGTGCGGCGGGAGCCGGTGATGCGCTCCTCGTCGGCGCGGAGCCGATCGAGCGCGCGGGCGTCCGCCTCGGCCAGTCGGGTACGGCGGTCGGGGGTTCGATCCGTTACGGGGGTGTCGCTCATCAGGAGCCCTCCAGGGCGGTGAGCGCGGCCAGCAGCGAGGCGGTCGCGGGGGCGAGCAGGTCGGTGGCCCGCGCCCGGGCGGCATCGGCGTCACCGGCCTCGACCGCGGCCAGGATCTGCCGGTAGCCGTCGAGCTGGGACACCTCCTCCTCCAGCAGCGGGGCGAGCGCCTCCACGGCCGGCTCGTAGGCGGCGCGAAGGCTGTTGTACATGAGGCGGAACACCACGGAGTCGGCTCCGTCGGCGAGGTGTTCCCAGAAGTCGAGTGCGTGCAGCTGCAGGGCCACGGGGTCGGTGGCCGCGGCGAGGGCGTCGACCGCGGTGCGCAGTCGTGCGACCAGGGCAGGGGTTGCCCGCCCGGCGGCGAGGGCGGCGATCTCGGGTGCGACCGCCTGCCGTGCCTCGAGGATGCTGCGCGCGACGGCGAGGTCGAGCTCGCCGTCGTGCACGAGCAGGCGCGGGAGCAGGTCGAGGCCGGCGGTGCGTCGGTAGTCGCGCACGGTGGTGCTGCCGCCCTGCCGGACCTCGACGAGGCCGGCGTGTGTCATCCGCTGCAGGGCCTCGCGCACGACCGGTCGGGAGACGCCGAGGACCTCGGCCAGCCGGCGCTCGCTCGGCAGCGGTGCCCCCGGCGCCAGCTCCCCCTCGATCACCGTGGCGAGGATCTGGTCGTATACCTCGTCGGTGACCGAGCGGCGGCTGACCGGGGAGAGCGGCATGGGCCGAGGCTAGAACCTGTTCCCGCCACTGGTCAAGTGGTAAGACCAGTGAGCAGGCCGAGGGCTGCCGCTCAGGACGGATCCCGCGGGATGGGACCATGGCGGCATGGCTCGACCTCTCGGATCCCGTTCTCTGTCTGCGCTGCTGGTGACCGCCGGCCTCACCGCGGCGTCACTGGCGGGCTGCACGTCGCCCGCGGACGAACCGGCCGCCTCGGACGGGTCCGTTCCCTCCTCACGCGCCACGGCGAAGGCCCCCTCGGGCAGCCCGTCCCCGGCCGCTGCCGGCGAGGTCGTCGCCAAGAAGGACGCGCTCGACACGGCGCTGGCGATGGTGCCGGCGAGCGCGAGCGCCGCGGTCTTCACCGACCTCGACGCCGTTCGGGAGCGCCTGGGCTACGCGGACCTCACCTCGGCGTCGCCGCACGCGGACCGCACGGCCTTCGCCGAGGAGGCGCCCGGCAAGGCGGTGCTCCTCACCGACGGCCGGCTCACCGAGGACGCCTCCGAGCTCGAGCTCGACTACGGGTTCACCGAGGCTGACGTCGACTGGGAGCTGTCCTTCACCGGTCCGGACGGGACGTCCGGGTGGGTCCTGGGCTTCCGGCCCGACCAGGACATGGCGGCCGTGGAGCGCGCGGTCTCCGACGGGGCCGGACCGTTCGGCGACCAGGACGTGGTCATCGAGGGCAACGTCGTGTCCTCGGGCGCGGCGAGCGGCGACACGTGGGCCGACGACGAGGACCTCATGGCGACGGTCGGCAAGCCGCAGGAGACCCTCTACCTGCACGCCGGCCCGCCGCCGTGCCTGCCGCTGACCGACGTGCTGGGCCCCGACGCCGGCGCCGAGGAGCAGCAGGACGTGCTCGCGCGCTACGACATCGGTGGGCTCTTCGACTTCGAGGCGTTCTCGCTCGGCTTCACCGGCGACCACGCGCTCGCCACGATGTCCTACGCCAAGCGGCGCGGGTCCATCGACGCCGAGCTGCGCTCGGAGCTGACCTACGACTGGCCGGCCGTCGACGGGCTGGCCTTCTCCGACGGCTTCGGTGAGGCCGTCGAGGGCAGCAGCAGGCGGTTGCACCGCGACCTGGCGCTGATCGACCTCCCCGTGGTGGACACCCGTGCCGCCGCCCGCCTCACGCTGACGGACCTGCTGCCGTTCGCGGTGTGCTCCGACACGAACCTGGTGCCCGAACCGTCGGGGTGAGCTCGCCCGGGCACCGCCCTCGTGTCAGTCGGTGAGGTCCGCCAGTGCCGCCAGCTCCGCCGCGTCGTGGGCGGAGAACACCGTGATCTCGTCGCCGTGCCGGGCGTGCAGCGAGCGCACCCGCTCCTGCGACTCGTGCCGGGCTGCCTTGTCCATCTGCACCATCGACTGGAAGAGCCGCAGTCCCGCGGGACACGCCGGCGGCCGGCCCAGCTCACCGGCGAAGAAGTAGGCGTCCCCGGCATGCAGGAACCAGCCGCCGGAGGGGCGTCGTACGGCGACCGCGCAGTGTCCGCGGGTGTGCCCGGGCAGCGGCACGAGGCGCACGTCCTCGCCCACCACCGGCACGGAGCGGAAACCGAACCAGTCCTCGCCGGTCAGCGTGCTGTGCTCGACCCAGCGCGGGTGGTGCGCCCACTGGGCGGGGACGTAGCGACCCTTCTCCTTCGCGTGCCGGCGACGCCGCGCGGCCACCAGCTCGTCGGCCAGCACGTGGACCCGGGCCCGCGGGAAGTCACCGATGCCGCCGGCGTGGTCGAGGTCGAGGTGGGTGAGCACGATGTCGGTCACGTCGCCAGGGTCGTGACCGAGGGCGCGCACCCGCGCGAGGGCGGTCTCCGCGGGGTCGAGCGCGGCACCCAGCGCGGCGACGAAGCCACGCCCGAGCCGGGCCGGGTCTGCGATGTCGCCGGCGCCGAAGCCCGTGTCGACCAGGGTGATCCCCGTGTCGCGCTCGAGCAGCAGGCAGTGCGCGACGAGCCGCCGCGGCACGAGCCCGAGGCGGGCCGCGGGCGGTC
>JBQCEF010000099.1:0-10434 GCA_051960495.1 Nocardioides sp.
ACGTGTCGTCTCGTCGGGCGCGCCAACCGAGCAGCCCCAAGGGTGGGCCGACAACAAGGGCGCCCAAGACCCAGAAGCGCATCTCTCGGAAGTAGAAGGCCAGCGGGGTGCCGAAAGGGACCGAGTCCGCGACGTAGTACGCCGCGACTGCGGCCGCGAGGGCGAGGGTCGCGGCTGCGATGGACAGCACGAGTCGACGCCGCCCCTAGGCGGCCATCAGGATCCCAAAGGTGGCCCATCCCGCGACACGCGCCTCTCCGCTCTCCAGACACACTCAACATGCCGCTGGTAGTGAGTTGCAGGAGGTCCGAGCTCTGGCCGCGTTTCCTGAGCACCCTGGTCGTCCGGGTCTACATTGAGCATCGTGCTCGCTGACGACGTCTGGCGCTATTCGCCGATCGGCCCCATCCCGACGTTGATCGCAGGCTCCATCGGCCTGGCTCTCGTTGTCTACGTGACGTGGGTCCGGTCCGCGCGCAGTCAGACGATGACCAGGGCGCTCCTTGCCGCTTGCATGCTGGTCATTCTTGCTGCCACGAATCGAGGGAGTATCGGCAACGTCGACGGCGGGTTCAGCTGGCGCCTGGGGGATTCAATCCTCAGCGAGCTCACCAACATCAACCGGGAACTCGGTCTGCTGAATGTCCTCGGCAACGTGGTGATGTTCGTTCCCGTCGGGTGGCTCGCTGCCCTGCTCGTCCGACGTCGCGGATTGGTCGTCGGCGCGCTAACAGCTGCGGGGTTCTCCGCAGCCGTCGAAATCTGGCAATCGTTGTCCGGTTCGTTCGGAGACATCGACGACGTGGTGCTCAACTCTGTCGGCGGTCTGGTCGGCGCAGCCCTGGCCGTCACAATTCGAACCGCCAGCATGCGCCGGCACTCGCCGATCACCGATCTTGCGGCTCAGCACGCGCGTCCTCGTACCGGTTAGCGAATATCCGCATCTGCCGCGGACAGCGAACTCGCCAGGACCGCCCACACACGCCACGATGCGATCGTGCCGACGAGGGGCTTCGTTGATGGCAAGGTTCGGGTCGTGATCATCTGGCTCAACGGAACCTTCGGCGCTGGCAAGACGACCACGGCAGCGCTCCTGACTGAGAAGAGCTCACGGTTGCGTCTGTTCGATCCGGAGTCGGTCGGCTACATGCTGCGACCCAATCTCACCGATTACCCGGTCTCCGACTTCCGGCACTGGGACCCCTGGCGAGTCCTGACACCGATCGTGGCTGATGAGCTGATCAGGTTCAGTGGACAGAATCTCGTCGCGCCTCAGACGGTGCTCGAGGAGGACTACTGGGATGAACTCGTGCTCGGGCTCTCGGAACGAGGCCGCGCCGTCCTCCACGTACTCCTCGAGGCGGACGAGCCGATCTTGCGCAATCGCATCGACGCTGACCAGGAGCTGGCGGTTGCGAGGCAGGGGCGGTTGGATCATTTGCCGAAGTTCGCGCAGGCTCGCTCCTGGATCGCACGGCGCGCCGACCTGATCGTAGATACGACCCGACTCACTCCCGAGCAGGTCGCGGACCACGTCTGGGATACCGCAAGGGAGCGGAGCGAGTAGGCAACAGAGAGGCCCTCTTCTGCCGCTGTGCGTGAAGGTGAACCCGGGGACGTCTATTCGCCCGTCTGGCCGTCGATCCTCTCTCGGATGATGTCGGCGTGGCCGTTGTGACGGGCGTACTCCCCAACCAGCTTGGCCAGGTTCCAGCGGATGCTGCGGCCGTTCACCTTGCTCAGGGTGCCGAGGTCGGCGCAACCGGCGAGGGCCCGATCTGTCTTGGACCGCTCATCCATCCACTTCTGGTAGGACAGGTCCGCGTCGTCGACTGTGCAGTCGATGTCGTCTTCCGCGCCGTCTTCGTAGGCGCCCCAGACCCACTGGAACTCTGGATCCTCTCCGAGAGGCCAGGAGCCGTAGGCGCGCTCCATCTCAGCCATGTGTCGGACCAGTCCCAACAGAGACAGACGCGAGGGATCGGCCGAGCGACGCACGATCTGCTCGGTCGTCAAGCCCAGACACTTGGCCTTCAGTGCGTCTCGATGGAACGCCAACCATCCCAGCGTGATGTTCCGCTCATCGCCATCGGCAGGCTGCTCTGACCGCTTGAAGTCACTCACCAGCCCACCGTGGCGCACCGGAGTGTGCCCCGTCCACAAACCCCCGGGTCTGTCCTGGACAGTTGACCCCTGCGGAACCTGCGACCAGAGCGAGCCCGTCAGCCGGCTTTGCTGTCAGTCGGTGATCGTTCGAGCGAGGCGGAAACCCAGGTCGTCAAAGGCAGCCTGGGGGTTGGTCTTGCGCCGGACGCCAACCCGGCAGCTCCAGTGCGGGTCGCTCCAGCCGCCCCCTCGGATCACGCGGTACGACCCGTACACCTCGACGTCGTACTGGTCCCAGCACCACTCCCAGACTCCTCCCAACATGTCGAACAGTCCCCACGCGTTGGGCTCCTTCCTCGCCACCGCGTGCATGGACCCGTCGGAGTTGTCCGCGTACCAGGCGATCTCGTCCAGCTCGCCATAGCGAGGGCCGGTCGAGCCCGCCCGGCAGGCAACCTGCCACTCGGCATCCGTCGGCAGGCGGTAGCCGTTGGCTTGCCGCTGCCACGTCACGAACCAGTCGTCGGGGGCCGGCTCGTCGTGCGGTTTCCAGGTGGTCCGGTCCTGGGCCGGGGGATCGATCGTCGTGACGGTGTAGGCCGGGGTCAGCCCGTCGCGCAGCGACATCGCGTTGCAGAACTGCACCGCCTGGCGCCAGCTGACCTCGACCTTCGGGAAATGCGCCTGGCTCACATCGGTCTTCACCCCGACCAACCGGTTCCATTGTCCGACGGTGACGACAGTGCTGGCGATCTCGAACGGAGCAACCGCAACCGTCCAGCCGCGCCCGGTCCGGCGGTCCACCATGGGTTCGACCACAGCGCCGGGGAAAGGGACGCGCACCATGTGTATCGGCACGTGAGCATCCTGCCCTACAACGAGAAGCCAGCTCAGCAGTCAGCGGAGCGAGATACCTACCTCGGCTGCGACCGTCTCGACCATCGAGGTAAGTCGATCGACTCGGGAGGGCATGGTGTGCCGGTAGTGGGCGATGGTGAGCAGGCCCGGGCCGACAAAGGCCCAGGCCCGGGCTCGGGTCCAGGTTTCGTCATCGACCCCGGAGGCGACCCGAAGTACCTCGCGAGCAGGGGCGTCGAAGATGCTCCACGCGTAGAGCAGGTCCACGGATCGGTCGCCGACGCCGATGCCGCCGAAGTCGATCACTCCCGCCAGTCGGCCGTCCTGATGGACCAGGAGGTTCTCCTCCGACAGGTCGCTGTGCACCCAGCAGACGGCCTCGGTGGCCTCAGGGACGTCGCGAAGGCGCCGCCATGCCTCACGAACGCGGGTCGGGTCGAACAGGTCCGCCAGTTCCGCAGCCGCGTGCTCGGCCCATCGGTCGATGGTGTCGGTGACCGGCTCCCCGCAGCGGTAGCCCCAGTGTTCGGGCCCGGCCGGAACATCGGCGGCGTCGACCTCGTGAAGGCTCAGAAGGAACTGGCCGAAGGAGTCGGCGAGAAGGGCCTGCTGCGAACCGTCCAGGGCGAGCGGAAGTTCTCCCGGCACCCAGGACACGACCGCCCACGGCCGGGGGAAGGTCTCACTGGGATGGCCGACGGCAATGACGTCGGGGACGGCAGCCGGCAGATTGGGTGCGAGGCGGGGTAGCCACCGCACCTCATTCTCCAGGTCCGTCACGTAGTCGTCGGATCGAGGCAAGCGGATGGCGAGCCCCTCTCCGATGCGTAACACCCAGTTGCTGCTCCCGGACCCAGGGCTCACTCGAACGGGCATGTCCGCCAGATGTGGAGCCTGGTCGCGAAGCAGCCGGGTCACGACTTGAGGGTCTGGGGCACCGTCGGCCGCCACAGGGGAGTGCGGGCTCACCCGGACATGATCGTCGACACGCGCAGTGCACTCTCGCGACGTGCGCGACCATCGTCGACTCGCCGAGCTAGAGTCGCCCGACATGACGATCCCCGGGCTCCGGCTCACCGCCCCCACGGCCGAGCTCGCCGAGCAGTTCCTGACCTGGCGCCACCGGCCCGACGTGACCCGCTGGTTCCTGCAGCAGCGCATCGAGGACACCGAGGAGTACATCGCCGACTGGGCGGCGTACGACGACCACGACCACCACCGGGTCGTGGCTGTCCTCGACGGTGTGATGGTCGGCCAGGCGACCCTGGGGGTCGTCGACGGGATGGGGCAGTCGGGTCACGAGGCGGAGTCCGTCGGCCGGGAGGGGCGACTCTCGTACTTCGTGCACCCGGACCACGCGGGCCGGGGCATCGCGACGGCGCTGGCGCGCGATGCGCTCGGCAATGCCTTCGGCCGGCTGGGGCTGCGCCGGGTCCAGGCCGGCTGCTTCGCCGACAACGTCGCGTCGTGGCGGGTGCTGGAGAAGCTGGGGATGCGGCGCGAGCAGCACGGAGTCAAGGACTCGTACCACGCCGAGCTCGGCTGGGTCGACGGCTACACCTATGCGGTCCTGGCCGAGGAGTGGCGGGGATGAGCACCGGGCACGCCAGCGGACCTGCCCCTGTGGCATGGCCAGGGTCTCGGCCACTGCCGCGGCTCCGAGGCTGGTGCCAGTACTCTTCGTCGATGAACACCCTGCCAGCGGTCGGTGCCTTCGTTTTCTTGCTCGGCACATTGATCCTGATCATCAACGCAGTCGGTGATTCAGGCACCCCGACGGTCACCCACGTCGACGTACTAGGACTAGCAATGAGCGTGTCCGGCGCGATCCTTGCCCGCGGGTCGAAGTCATAGCCGCCGCGCTACTCGGCCGAGAAGAGAGCGAGCTCATCGCCCCAGGCGTCCACGACATCACCACACACGCTCGTGTCGTGGGCGACGTCCCAGGCGCGGACCTCGCGGTCGATGACAGCGAACGTACGCCGGATGGCGTCCGCGTCACCGGCGAGGATCCGCTCCAGCTCGGGCAGGAACGCCTCAGCCGACCACTCCGGAACGCCGAGAGGGTGTGCCCGCAGCTCCCACGGCAGGTACTTGTTGTAGGGCCGAAGCCGCCCGACAAGCGTGAACATCACGTGCAGTAGCCAGGACACGGACTCCCCGGCGTCGAGCCTTGCCTCGAGCACGCGGGCGTCGCGGTGGTTCTTCAGCGCGCGGTACGCGAAGTTCACATAGCCGTCGAGACGATCCTGGTCGATCAGCGTCCAGCGCTGCTCGTCGTCATCCACGACGGCTTGTCGTCGGACCGCCTCCGTGATGCGCCCGCCGGTCAGGTCCCGCAGTACCTGCGCGTAGGCGAACGACCAGCGGAAGTACCACCCGCCGGTGCCGTGGCGGTCCACCCGCTCCAGGTCTGCGACCGAGCAGTAGATCTCGTCTATCGCCGAGCTGTGACTGGTCTCCCGCTCCACGTCGTCGTCTCGAACGACGAAGACGTCGACGTCCGAGCGCTCGGTGGCCATGCCGCGGGCCGCCGAGCCGCTCAGCACGAGCCCGAGGATGGTCGGATCGTCGCTTGCGACGAGTTGGTCGAGGGCCTCACGGGCTGCAGGAGACAACATCGCGACGACGCTAACGTGACCTGCTCTCCGCCGCTATCGAGTTGTTGGGCGTAATGCCGCGGTCCGCGCGCAGGTGCCGGTGAGCGGCGTTCGTCAGGCGCGCTATCCGGCGAAGTGGACGTTGCCGGCGCGCACCTCTCTCCGGCGGCGCTGCTCCGTGCGGCAGGAATGCGGCCTCTGCCGTGAGGAGTTGATGTGCCTCGTTGTACTCCCGGAGGTTCTCGTCGGCCTGCTGGTCCATCCCCTCGGTGGCAGCGTCGAACGAGCGGTCCCACTCGCCATGAGCCTGCTTCACGCGAGCGAGGACATCGTCAGTGACCTCGACGGGACGCCAGTCAGGGTCACGCTCTTCCCCTCGCTTGGGAGGACGGCCCCTTCCTGGACGGAATCGGTGAGGAATGTCCCGCGCCAGGAAGCGCTGCTGCGCCTCCACCAGGGTCTCCCCGTTCGGCCCGCTGTACGCCCATGGCTCCCCACCTTCGTCCTCCCACGAGCAGACCGGGCACACGTCGTAGTACGCGCGCTGCGGCAGCGTCTTGTAGCCGCAGCAGGGACATGGGTGCACGTCGCTCAGTCTGCCTCGTGCGCAGGACGAAGCGTCGGCTTCCGCCGCATGCCGTGCGTGTCTGAGCAGGCTCACCGGCCGGCGCGCCGTACGACGCGCTGCGCCTTGGCGCGGACGCTCTTGGCCAACGGGATGCCAGAGTCCAACAGCCGCTGCATCTGGACTGCGTCCGGGCCGGTGGCCAGGTCGGCCACCCGCACCCCGTGATCGGGGCGATCGACAACCGAGACGGCGTCGCCGGCGCGCACGACGCCTGGTTGCAGCACCCGGAGAAGCGCGCCGACCCGACCCGTGTTGTTGAACCGGAGGTGGAACTTCTCGATCCCCATCCGCAGCGAGAGGTTCTCGCACGGGGTGCGGGGCATCCGCACCTCGAACACGGCGGTGCCGGCGCTCCATTGCTCACCGATGACCGCACCGCTCGTCGCCAACCCGTGAGTGCGCAGGTTCTCGCCGAACAGCCCAGGCGGGATCTCGCGGCCCAGCTCGTCGGCCCACCAGTCGGCGTCTTCGTCGGAGTAGGCGTAGACGGCCTTGTCCGCGCCGCCGTGGCTGCTGCCGAGCTGCCGGTCTCCTGCCAGGCCCAGCCTGGTCACGTCGACCGGCCCGTCCACCGGCCGCTTGTCGATCGCGGTGTCGTGGAAGTAGCCGTCGCGTACACGGAACACGACGTTCACCGCACGGATCTCAGCAGTGCCCATACAGCCATGTTCCCCCCGCAGACGCCGGCGAGGCTTGATCGACTTTGCTCCGTCCTCGGTGCTGGCGCTCTCCGCCTTGGGTAGGCCTTGGCTCACTCCGTGCCGGCGCCCGGGTCGGTCAGCACGTCGCGCCAGGAGTGACGCGGGGCGAAGCCGAGGAGCTCGCGCGCCTTGTCGATGGCGTAGAAGGTCTCGTCGCGGCCCATGTCCCGTCGTACCTCCATCCCGGCGTAGAAGCGGTCCCGGATCTCCTGGGTGGTCGCCGCCACGGACATGTCTGCGTTGGCGACGTTGAAGACCTCGTAGCCGAGCCCGTCGACCTCGAGGCAGCGTTGCACCATCTGACCGAGGTCGCGTACGTCGATGTAGGCGAACAGGTTCCGGCGGCGCAGCGCCGGGTCGGCGAGGAAGGCGGGGAAGTCCTCGGCGTACTCGTGCGGCTCGATGACGTTGTTGATCCGCAGCCCGTAGATGTCCGCGCCGGTGCGCGCCTGGAAGGACCGCGCGGTCACCTCGTTGGCCACCTTCGACATCGCGTAGGAGTCCTCGGGGACGGTCGGGTGCTCCTCGTCGACGGGCACGTAGCGCGGGCGTCGTTCTCCTTGGGCGAAGCAGACCCCGTACGTCGTCTCCGACGAGGCGAACACGACCTTGGGCACGCCCAGGCGCGTCGCGGCCTCGAGCACGTTGTAGGTGCTGAGGACGTTCGTGGCGTAGGTCGCCGCGTCCGGCCTGAGCAGGATCCTCGGCACCGCGGCGAAGTGCACCACCGCGTCGTAGGCGGGCTTCACCGGCAGGTCCAGCTCGTCGAAGGTCGCCAGACCGGCCATCGCCGAGTAGGTCTCGCCGGCGTCGGTGAGGTCGACCTGGAGGTCGGCGACCGTCGAATGCTTCAGCGGGACGAGGTCGGCGTTGGTGACGTGGTGACCCTGCTCGGCGAGGTACGGCGCGACGTGCTTGCCGGCTTTGCCGCTGCCACCGGTGAAGAAGATGCGCATGCCCCCTTCTTACTCCGCGGGTGCGTACGGCGCCCCGTGGTCTCGGCGCCGTTGGCCGTTCCTTCGGAGAATAGTGATTTGCCTATTGAGCATAGGTAACGCACCATGGAGGCATGGAGAGCCTCACCGAGCCCGAGGTGAGGGCGAGCTTCGTGAACGCGACCAAGGGCGAGATCGCCCGCATGAACCTGCCGCCCGACCTGGACCAACAGCCGTGGGCCGAGCTGGACCTGCTCGGCTGGGTCGACCCGAAGTCGCCTAACAGCGGCTACCTCGTCGTACCAATGTCCGACGAGGGACTCGTGGGCGTGCAGCTCAAGCGCACCTCGGGCGGCGGGACCCGCCGGGCCCGGATGTGCTCGCTGTGCGCGACGACGCACAGCGGTCAAGGGGTGGCGCTCATGGTGGCGCCTCGCGCCGGTCGCTCCGGCCGCGCCGGCAACACCGTCGGGCTCGAGATGTGCGCGTCGCTGGAGTGCTCGGACTACGCCCGCGGCACCCGGAAGCTCCCGAGTGCGACCGCCGTGCACGAGACGCTGTCGGTCGAGGACCGCCGGACCCGGCTGCGCCGCAACGTGCACGCGTTCGTCGAGCGGGTGCTCGAGCAGTGACCGGAGGGACGCTCACATGCCGCGCGCAGGCCTGAGCGCCGAGGTGCTCACCCGTTCGGCGGCCGAGCTGGCCGACGAGGAGGGGCTGGCCGGGGTCACCCTGGCCGCGCTCGCCCGGCGCTTCGAGGTCAAGGCGCCCAGCCTCTACGCGCACGTCTCGGGTAACCAGGACCTCAAGCAACGCGTCGCGGTGCTGGCGCTCGCCGAGACGGCCGACCGCGTCGCCGAGGCGGTGGCCGGCCTCAGCGGGCGTGACGCCCTCGACGCCCTCGGGCGCGCCCACCGCGACTACGCCGCCGCGCACCCGGGCCGACACGAGGCCACCACCTTGCCGCTGGACGACGACGTGGCACGCGCCAGCGCCGCCCCGCGCCACGCCGCGCTCTCCCGCGCGGTGCTGCGCTCCTACGCCCTGGCCGAGCCCGACGAGACCCACGCCGTCCGGCTGCTGGGCGCCACGGTGCGCGGCTGGACCGACCTCGAGCTGGCCGGCGGGTTCGCCCGCAGCGAGCCGGACGCCGAGGAGTCCTGGCAGCGCACCGTCGACGGGCTCGACGAGCTGTTCAGCGCCTGGGGCGCGTCGTCCCGCGCCCGTGCCTAGTCACCGACGCGCAAGGCTAGGGTCGAGAGCGTGCACGAACACGAACACCAGCGATTCGACGACGCTGCAGCCACCTGGGACGACGACCCCGGCCACGAGGCACGACAGCGAGCCGTGGCCGAGGCCATCAAGGAGGCCGTGACCCTCGGTCCCCGGGCGAAGGCGCTCGACGTCGGCGGCGGCACCGGCCGGCTGAGCATCCTGCTCGCGGACGCGGTCGGTTCGGTGGTGGTGACCGACCCCTCCGCCGGGATGGTGCAGGTCGCGCGGGAGCGGATCAAGGCGGCCGGGCTCGGTGACCGGCTGCGCGCCGTACAGGCGGACCTGACGACCGACGGGCTCGACGGGACGTACGACGTGGCGTGGAGCTCGATGGCGCTGCACCACGTCCAGGACCTCGACGGGCTGCTGCGATCGCTGGCCGGCCTCCTCGAGGACGGCGGCCGCCTGTGCATCGCGGACCTCGAGGAGGATCCCGAGGGCGCCTTCCACGCCGACAAGATCGACTTCGACGGGCACCACGGCTTCGACAGGCAGCGCCTCGCCGAGCAGCTGTCCGGCGCCGGGTTCACCGACGTCGGGTTCGTCGACGCCACCACCATCATCAAGAACGATCGCGAGTTCGGGGTGTTCCTGTGCACGGCGACCAAGGCCGCGGCCGAGCCCGACGGCGAGCGCTGAGGACACCCCGCCGGACGCGTCGGCACGGCCGTCGGGGGAGCCCGTTACGTTGTCGCCATGGAGTGCGACGACTACCAGCGCGCCGCGATGCGCACCGCCCGCGACAAGGACGCCCCCGACGAGTTCATGCACCTCGTGCTCGGTCTCGTCGGCGAGGCGGGCGAGATCGCCGAGAAGGTCAAGAAGCTGGTCCGCGACAAGAACAGCGACCTCGCCCAGCTCGACCGTGACGACATGGCCGCCGAGCTCGGCGACGTGCTCTGGTACACCGCGGTCCTCGCGGACTTCCTCGGCCTCTCCCTCGACGACGTCGCGCAGCGCAACGTCGCCAAGCTCGCCGATCGGCAGCGCCGTGACGTGCTGGGCGGAGCCGGCGACAACCGCTAGCCGGCGAGGTGGCTCCACGCCGGGGCGAGCTCGCGCCAGGGGCCGACCGCGGCGATCTCGCCCTCGACGAGCACGACCACCCGGTCGGCCTGGGCGAGGGCGGCCCGCTTCGCGGTCGCGCCGATGACGGTCGTGCGCCGCTCGCGCAGTGCCGCCCACAGCTCGATCTCGGTGGTCGCGTCGAGGGCGCTGGAGACGTCGTCGGCCAGCGGCAGCTCGGCGTCGGCCGCCAGCGCGCGGGCGAGGGCGAGCCGCTGCACCTGCCCGCCGGACAGTCGCACGCCGCGGTGCCCGACCAGGGCGTC
>JBQCEF010000100.1:0-5620 GCA_051960495.1 Nocardioides sp.
AAAGCCCCGGCCTCGATGGCACGAACGGGCGTTGTGGAGGTCATGCCTCCCACCCTAGGTTCCCAATCAGGAGGCCGAGATGGACCTCGTGCTAGTGCTGGTCACCGCTGCGGTGTTCCCCGTGGTCTGCCTCGGGTTCGTGCTCTGGATGGGCCGGATCGAGGACACCATCCCCGCCTCGGTCGCACGGTCGGTCCGCCGGCCCGAGCCGCCGCCGGTGCTGCGGGTCCCGGTGCGCCGCCCGGCCCCGGCTGTGGTGGCCGCGACGGCAGCGGCGAGCACCCCGGTGCGCATCCCGGCCCAGCGGGCGGACACCCCCGTGCCCGTCGTACCTGCCACTGCCGCGCCCGTCACCCCGGCAGCCCCGGCGACCCCCGCCGCCCCTGCCGGGACCTAGGTCACCCCGCGTCGGGGCGAACGCCCGGTCCATCGGCAGGCGGCCCCACCTAGCGTCAAGGACCTGACCGGCGTCCTGGCTCCGCGGGTGTCGCCGGACCGTGCTTATCGGCACGGTCTCCTGCGGGCCTGGATGGTCTCGGTGTCGTTGGGCGAGCTCGCGGGGTTCTGCGTCCCCGCGCTGGCAGGTGGTCTCCTCCGTGAGGCGCCCCCGCTGCTCGTCCTCGGAGCCGTGGTGCTGGCTGGTTCGGCCGAGGGTGCGGTCCTCGGCTGGTCCCAGGCCCGTGTCCTGAAGCACCGGCTGGACGGGTTCGACACGACCCGCTGGACCGGTGCGACGGCGCTCGCCGCCGCAGGCGCGTGGTTGCTGGGGATGCTGCCCAGCACCTTCCACGACCAGTGGTCGACATGGCCGACCCTGGTAACGGTCCTCGTCGCGGTCCTGGTGGGCACCCTGATGCTCATCAGCATCGGACTGGCCCAGTGGACAGAGCTTCGTCGACACCTGCCCCGGGCGTCGCGGTGGGTTGTCATCACCGCGGTCAGCTGGGGCGCCGGCCTCGGCGTGTTCACGGCGGTGGCGACACCGCTGTGGCACCCCGGTCAGAGCACGGTCACCGTCATCGCCATCGGGCTGGGGGGAGGAGCGCTCATGGCGGTGACGATGGCCGGCCTGACCGGGTGGGGCCTGCTGCACCTGATGAGGTGGAAGGCCCCGGTACGACGCCCCTGGCGCCGTACCTTCGTCGCCGGTGAGGGTCTCGTGGCCCTCGCCGGCGCCGCTGGTTCGGTGCAGCTCCTGGCCGGCATCGCGACCCCGCCCGACTCGACGCTCGACCCGTTCGAACGGTTCGGGGTCACCGGCTGGGGGCTGCCCGCCGCGTGGTTGTTCGCCACCGTCGCCGCCCCGTCGGGGCTGGCGGTGTGGTCCGCCTGGCGCGGCGCGTCGCGCACCCCCGCGCTCGTCCTGGGAGCCAGTGCGTTGCTCGTGCTCGAGCTGCTCGTGCAGATCCCGTTCCTCGGGCTCAACGCGCTGCAGGCGGTGTTCGGGGCGGTCGCGGTCGGACTCGCCGTGCTGGGCTGGGACGCGGCCGTCGGTGGGGGATGGCGCGGGGCGCTGGACGTCTCGACCAGGTCCGGCCGGCACCGGCACGTGCGCGCTGCGTGAGCCCCGGGCACGGGCCAGCCCGTGCGGGCCTATTCCGCCGGCGGCTGGGAGTGCACATCCTGGCTGCGGACGGACGGTCCGGCCACCGGATCGTCGGGGCGGTAAACGTCGCACCGCAGTCGGGTCTGTCTCCAGGTAGAGGAGGCACCCGTGCACCACCGGAACGACGCACCGTCGACGTACCTGCAGGGCGTCGCGGACGCCGCGGAGGGACCGGTGCGGATGGACGATGCGGAGGGCGAGTACACCTGGTTCTTCCGCGCGGAGTTCGCAGGCGTCGCCCGCGCCGCCTACCTGGTCGTCCACGACCGGCAACGGGCGGAGGACCTCGCCCAAGAGGCGTTCACCCAGCTCTACGTGCACTGGCGCAAGGTGTCGCGCTACGAACGTCCGGACGCCTGGGTACGACGCGTCGCGATCCGGGCCGGGGTCCGCGACGCCCGACGGGAACGGGTCCGGCCGGCCCTGGAACGGTCGGGGTCACCGAGCCCGTCGTACGACGACCCGCTGGATCTCGACCTGGTGCGCGCGATCCGTGCCCTGCCGCCACGCCAGCGAGCCGCGGTGACGCTCTTCTACCTCGAGGACCGGCCGACCAATGAGGTGGCCGACATCCTGGGGTGCTCGGAGTCCACGGTGAAGGTCCACCTGTTCAAGGCGCGACGGCGGCTGTCCGAGCTGCTGGGAGAGGAGATCCACGATGCGCCTTGACCAGCGGCTCCGCGAGGGAACGCAACGGGCCACGGACGGCCTCGCGCCCGACGTCGAGCGACACCTGCACCAGGCGATGCGCCGGGGACGTCGCCGGGTCGTCCACCGCCGGATCGCCGGCACGGTGAGCGTCGCCGCGGCCGTGGTCGCCGTCGCCGTGGTGGCGCCGCGAGTGCCGGGCACGCTGCGTGACGCCCCCCGGCCCCTCGACCAGCCGGACCGGCCCGCGCCGACGGCCAGGGTGCTCACCGGCACCGCCACGACGGTGCTATCACCCGCGCCCGGACCGGTCGACGACTACGGCATGGCCGGCCGCTGGACCCTGCAGCTCGACGCCGCGGGCGCGGCGGAGCTCACCGCCCCGGCGTCGTTCCAGGGTTCGACCGACTCGGTGGCGTTCCAGGCCGACGGGTCGCGGTTCCGCACGAACGCGTTCGTCAACGACCTGTGCGGCGAGATGCCGGCCGGGACCTACCGGTTGACGCGCGACCAGGACACCTGGACGTTCGCGGTCGTGGACGACGACTGCGACGTCCGGGTCGCACTGCTCACCAGCCGCCCCTGGCGCGAACGGCCGGGCGGGTAAACCCCGGCATCGCGCGGTGACTGTGACAGGGCATGAGGGCCATGGAGCGCGTTGAGACCGGCTGGGCGCCGCGCGTCGTCCTGACCGGCGTGCTCACCCTCGTAGTGCTGCTGGCCGGCTGCACCGGCGACCCGCCGTCGGCCGCCACGGTCGAGCCGCGCTTCGTCGAGACGCCGTGTCCAGAAGACGTCTCGACGTTTCTGGTCCAGGACCACTCGTGCGGCACGCTCGAGGTGGCGCGCGACCGGCGGCACCCGGACGAGGGGACGGTGCGGCTGTTCGTCCTACGGGTCGAGCCGCCGCAGGGAGGATCCACCGCCCCGATGTACGTCGTGGGCCGGGACCTGGGCGAGGCGCCGGACTACGCCGGGATCGCCACGCAGGCGCAGCGGATCGGTCGCGCGGTCATCATGATGGACCCGCGCGGCACCGGGCACTCCGAGCCGGGACTCGCCTGCCCCGAGGTCCGCGGGCTCTCGCGCGAGCTCGTCGGACTGCCGACGACCGATCCGCAGGGACGCGCGGACTTCCTCGACGCGGTGCGTGCCTGCGCCGGTCGGCTGCGGGAGGAGGGGGTCGACGTGGCCGACTTCCGGCTGCCCGACCTGGCTGCCGACGCCGTCGACCTCCGCAAGGCCCTGGGCGTCGAGCACTGGGGTGTCACCTCGCACGGCACCTGGTCCCGCCTCGCGCTGGAGGTCGTGCGCCGTGACGCCGAAGCCGTCGACACGCTCGTGCTCGACAGCCCGGAGGTGCCGCAGCTCGACCCGTTCAGCGAGGCCATCACCGGCACCCGCAACGGGCTCGCGCGGCTGTCGCACGAGTGTGCGCGGCAGCGGGCCTGCGCCGCCCACTTCCCGCACGGCCTGGACGCAGCGGCCGAGCGGGCGCTGACCCGGCTACGCCGCGAGCCGGTGCGCCTGACCGGGCGGGACGGCACCTCGGTGACGTTCGACGACGTGTTGATGCTGCGGCTGCTGCGCACCATGCTGGACGGCGACCAGCTCGCTATCGAGCTGATCCCCAGCCTGGTTCACCGTGTGCTCGCCGGCACCCTCGACGGCCTGGATGAGGGACTCGTCGAGCCGTTGGCCGTCGACCAGAGCTACTGCATCGGCTATCGCCCCGAGTGCAACCCGCTTCACATGGTCAGCGAGGGACTGGTCTTCTCGGTCCTCTGCGGAGACCTGGCAGGCGCGGTGGACCGCTCACGCCTCATGGCGCTTGCCGCCGGCCCGACCTATGCGGACGCGTTCGCCCGGTCGCCGTACCTCGACGCCTGCGACGCCTGGCCCGGCGGCCGCCGCAGCTCCGAGGCCGCCCGGCCGCTGCGGGCCGACGTGCCGGCCCTGCTGCTCGTCGGAGGCTACGACTCGTTCACCTCGGCGACGGCCGCGCACGCCGCCCTCGAGGGGTTGCCACACGGCTGGGTCCGCCTCGTCGGCGGACTGGCCGGCGCGCACAACCTGCTGGGCCAGGAGTGCGTCCGGCAGGTGCGCAACGCTTGGATCGCCCACCCGCGCACCCCACCCGCTCTGGCCACGGAATGCCGCGAGAAGGGCGTGCCACGACTCCGACTCCACCCGCTCCCCACCGACGGAGGATCACGATGAGGACTTCGACAACCTTCGCAGCGCTGTTGACGTCGGCCGTGCTCGTCGCCTCGTGCGGCGGGTCCGGCGAGGATGCAGGGCGGCGGGGTCGCCCCTGCCGCCCTCGGCCTCCGCCGACGCGACGACCGACGACAGCCCCTCCTCCGCGGCCGCACCCGCCGACCCGCTCGAAGGACAGTGGGCCAGCGGCACCGTCACGCCGAAGCAGGTCTCCCGCAACCTGAAGGGCGCGGGTCTCGGCGACGCGGCCCGGACGGTCATCGCCGACCAGGGCTACCCCGCCAGGTTCACCCTGGCGCTGAGCTCGGGCCAGTACCGGCTCACCACCCAGGACGGCAGCGTGATCGACACGGGCACCTACGCGGTGCAGGGCCGCCGGCTGCGCCTGATCGCCGCGGAGACCGGTCACGGTCCGACGCTCCGGTGGACACGCGACGGTGACTCGCTCGACCTCGTGTTCGTGAAGTCCGACGGCACGCCCTACAAGGGCATCCCGGACGAGGCGTTCGCCCGCCCGTTGTACGACGTGCCGAGCTACCTGGCCGGATAGCGGGGCGCAAGGATCGCGCCTCGACGCTCAGCGGTCGGCCGGCTGCCGCTCCGACGCAGACTCCTTCGGCGGCAGCACGAACCGGTAGCCGACGTTGCGGACCGTCCCGATCAGCGTCTCGTGCTCCGGCCCGAGCTTGGCGCGCAGGCGTCGTACGTGCACGTCGACGGTGCGGGTGCCGCCGAAGTAGTCGTAGCCCCACACCTCCTGCAGCAGCTGCTCGCGCGTGAACACCCGGCCGGGGTGCTGCACGAGGTACTTCAGCAGCTCGAACTCCTTGAACGTCAGGTCGAGCGGGCGGCCGCCGAGCCGTGCGGTGTACGTCGCCTCGTCGACCGAGACCTCGCCGGAGCGGATCACGTGGGCCTCGGGGTCCTCGGCGTCGCGCTGCGTGGCGAGCCGGCCGATCGCCAGCCGGATCCGGGCCTCGACCTCGGCGGGGGAAGCCGTGCTCAGCAGCACGTCGTCCATGCCCCAGTCCGCCGCGACGACCGCGAGGCCGCCGTCGGTGACGATCATCAGCACCGGGCTGTCCGACCCGGTCGTGCGGATCAGCCGGCACAGGTCGCGGGCGTGGGCGAGCTCCTTGCGCCCGT
>JBQCEF010000101.1:0-5153 GCA_051960495.1 Nocardioides sp.
GACCCAGCAACCGCCGACCCAGCAGCCGCCCCCGGCCAGCCGGCCGCCCAAGCCACCGGTCTGGTAGCCGGCGCCCGGTAGCGCTGGTCCGGTCCTCGGCTCAGCGGTAGCCGGACAGCGCCCGGTCGGCCGACTCGTCGTCGCCGGCCCGCGCCGACAGCAAAGCGTCCTGGAGCGCGAACGTCGCGGCGTACGCGTCCATCCGCTCCTGCTCGGCCTCCGTCAGCGGCCGCACCCGCAGCAGTGCGTCCCAGACCGCCGCAGGCAAGGTGGCCCGGAGCGCCGCGAGATCCACGACCGGATCGCCCGCGGCGAGGGTGTCCCAGTCGGCGATGCCGAGCAGCCGGCCCGTCTGCGGGTCCACGAAGAGATGGGACGCGCCGAGGTCCCCGTGCACCGCGGCGGTCGGAGCGCCGTGGGCGGCCCGTGTTGCGCGATCGAGCTGGATCGCAGCCGCGCGCTGCCCGGCCGCCGACATCCTCGGCGACAGCAGGTGGTGCATCGAGACCGCGAGGCCCTCCCAGTGCTCGGCCCACCCGCCGTCAGTCAACCCGTCGAGTGGAAGCCGGGCGAGCGACTCGAGCGCGGCAGCGAGGTCGCCCGCGAGCCGCGTGACCGCCGCGGCGCCGAGGGTGCCGCACTCCGGCAGCGGCGTGCCGCGCAGGCGGGTCAGCTGCACCCGCGCGGTGCCGGCCGGCCCGTCGACGACCTCGACGACCGAGGGCGCCGGCAGCCCGCCGGCTCGTGCGCGCCGCAACCGTTCCGCGTCCGCGACCATCCGGGCGAGCGCGTCGGGCGTCCTCGGGAAGCGCCACACCTCGTCGCGCGCCAGCAGCACGTCGGCACTCTGGCCGCTGCGCACCTCGAGGTCCTCGGCGGCTCGTCCCAGGACAAGGGCGTAGCGCGCCCGCGACGCCTCGACGCCGTCGCCGCTCACGCGTGCAGGTCGGCCGCGCGCAGCCGGCGCAGGCCCTCCTCGATGACCGGCGTCTCCTTGCAGAACGCCCAGCGCACCAGGTGCCGCCCCTCGTCCTGGTCGTCGTAGAACGGCTGGCAGGGGATCGCCACCACGCCTGCCCGCTCGGGCAGCGCGAGGCAGAACGCCAGGCCGTCCTCGTGGCCGTAGCGGCGCACGTCGGTCGTGACGAAGTACGTCGCCTCCGGCACGTTGACGTCGAGGTCCAGGGTCTCCAGCCCGGCGCAGAGCAGGTCGCGCTTGGTCTGGAGCTCGGCGGCGAGCCGCTCGTAGAACCGGGCCTCCTGGTCCAGCGCGTAGGCGATCGCCGGCTGCAGGGGCGCGGCGTTGGTGAAGGTCAGCCACTGCTTCGCCGACATCACCACGTCGACGAGGTCGGCCGGCCCGGTGACCCAGCCGACCTTCCAGCCGGTGAACGAGAACGTCTTGCCGGCGCTGGAGATCGACACCGTCCGGTCCCACATCCCCGGCAGCGTGCACAGCGGGATGTGCTCGTGGTCGTCGAAGACCAGGTGCTCGTAGACCTCGTCGGTGACGACCACCAGGTCGTGCTCCTGCGCCACGGCCGCGACGGCCTCGAGCTCCTGGCGGGTCAGCACCGAACCGGTCGGGTTGTGGGGCGAGTTCAGCAGCAGCACCGTCGTACGGTCGGTGACCGCAGCGCGCAGCGCGTCGACGTCGAGGCGGAAGTCGGGGGCGCGCAGCGTGACGGGCCGACGTACCCCGCCGGCCATCTCGATGCAGGCGGTGTAGGAGTCGTAGAACGGCTCGAGCACCGCCACCTCGTCGCCCGGGTTCACCAGCGAGAAGATCGCCGCGGCGATCGCCTCCGTGGCGCCGGCGGTGACCAACACCAGCTGGTACGGGTCGAGGTACAGGCCGTAGTGGCGCAGCTGGTGGGACGCGACAGCGCGGCGCATCTCGGGCACGCCCGGCCCGGGGGCGTACTGGTTGCGGCCGGCACGCAGTGCCTCGACGGCCGCCTCCACCACCGACGCCGGTCCGTCCACGTCGGGGAAGCCCTGGCCGAGGTTGAGCGCGCCGGTGCGCACCGCCAGCGCCGACATCTCCGAGAAGATCGTCGGCGGGATGGGGTGCATGCGCCGGGCCGCCCGGGTGCGAGCTGCTGAGACAGGCATGCCTGCGACTGTAGCCGCGGCCGCGGCGGCCGCCCGGGGGCCATGGGGGACAATCGCGACATGACCCGGACCGAAGCCGCTCCCGCCGCCGCACCGACCCGCCGGCGCCGCGGTGCCGCCTTCTGGGTCGGGCTGGTGCTGATCGCCGCCGGGGTCGTGCTGCTCGGCTACGTCGCCTGGCAGTTCTTCGGGACCAACATCGTGGCGCACCGCCACCAGCGCGAGGCCGTCTCGCAGCTGCAGCAGGAGTGGCGCGAGGCACCGGCGCCGACCTTGGGCGCCAAGCCGGAGCCGGTGAGGCTCGGTGACGCCTCGGCGCTCGTCCGCATCCCGCAGTTCGGCGACGACTACGTGATGCCGGTGTTCGAGGGCGTGGCCGACGACGTGCTGGCACGAGGGTTCGGCCACTTCGAGGACTCCGCGCAGCCGGGCAAGAAGGGCAACTACGCGCTCGCCGCCCACCGGGTGACGCACGGCGAGCCGCTGCGCGACATGCCGAAGCTGCGGCCCGGCGACGAGGTGATCGTCGAGACCCGCGACGCCGTCTACACCTACGTGCTCGACACGAACCCCAACGACCTCGTGGTGACGTTCCGTGACGTGTGGGTCGTGCAGCCGGACCCGGAGAACCCCGACCCCGGCGGCGTGCAGCCTGCCGACGACCCGCGGCTGATCACGCTGACCACCTGTGCCGAGCTCTTCCACACCGACGACCGGATGATCGCGTTCGGCCACCTGGTGTCCACCGACCGCAAGGACCGCGCCTAGCACCTCGCCCCCTCGTCGGTAGGGTGCCAGCCATGACAGCGCGCGAGACCCTCCGGGACCAGATCACCGCCAAGGCCGTCGTACACGGCAAGGTGACGCTCTCGTCCGGCAGGGAGGCCGACTACTACGTCGACCTGCGCCGCGTCACCCTCGACGGGCAGGCGGCACCGCACGTCGGTGCGGTGATGCTCGAGCTGACCAAGGACTGGGAGTACGACGCGGTCGGCGGCCTCACGCTCGGAGCCGACCCGGTCGCGCTCGCGATGCTCCACGCCGCCGCGGCGCAGGGTCGTGCGCTCGACGCGTTCGTGGTCCGCAAGGCGGGCAAGGCCCACGGGCTGCAGCGCCGCATCGAGGGCCCCGACGTGGCCGGCCGCCGGGTGCTGGCCCTCGACGACACCTCGACGACGGGCGGCTCGGTGCTCACCGCGGTGGAAGCACTGCGCGAGGCGGGCGCCGAGGTGGTCGGCGTGGCCGCGATCGTCGACCGGGACACCGGGGCGCGCGAGCGGATCGCCGAGACCGGCCTGGAGTACCGCTGGGCCTACGACGCCGCCGACCTCGGCCTCTGACCCCGCAGGTCAGTCCTCCTTGAGCTTCGCCGCGGCCCGGTCGCGCAGGTACTCGATCGCCACCGGGACGATGGCGATCGCGACGAACGCCAGCAGCATCACCTCGACGTTGTTGGCGACGAAGTCGATCGTGCCGAGGTAGTAGCCGAGCAGCGTCACGCCGGCCGCCCAGAGCGTGCCGCCCACGGCCGAGAACACGATGAACTTGCGGAAGCTCATCGTGCCGACCCCGGCCATCACGGTGATGAAGGTCCGCACGATCGGCACGAACCGCGCGAGCACGATCGCCCGGCTGCCGTACTTCTCGAAGAAGTCGCGCGTCTTCTCGACGTACTGCTTCTTGAAGATCTTCGAGTCCTCCTTGCCGAAGACCCGGGGGCCGAACCGGTCGCCGATCAGGTAGCCGAACGCGTTGCCGGCGACCGCCCCGACCACGAGCATCAGGCAGCACAGCCAGAGCGGGTAGGAGATCTTGTCCTGGGCCACGAGCAGTCCCACCGTGAACAGCAGCGAGTCGCCGGGGAGGAAGAACCCGATCAGCAGGCCGCACTCGGCGAAGAGGATCGCGGCGGCGCCCCACACCGCGTAGTCGCCGAACTGCGTCAACAGCTTCTCGGGGTCGAGCCAGTCGAGGCCGAGCAGCAGCAAGGAGGGTGGGTTCACAACCGAACCCTAGTCGCGGGCCAGCGGCGGGATGGCGTCGGTCGACTCCATCACGCCGAGCCCGGTGATCCGCAGCAGGTCGGCGGTCGTCGAGCGCAGCTGGCCGAGCAGCACCTCGCCCGACAGGTCCGAGCTTCGCTCGACCCGGGCCGTGCCCGCCGCGACCTCCAGCAGGGCCGGCCGCGCGTCGGCCGGCATCCGGTCGGCCTCGAGCTCGGCGGCGACAGCGCGGGTCGCGGCGGCGAGCTCGCGGCAGAGTACGGCGTAGCCGCGGGGGACCGGTTCGCGCCGGTGCGCAGCCACCGCGACCCTCCGCACCAGCACGCGCGTGTTGCGCATCGCGAGGTCGAGCGGCTCGACGAGCTCGGCCATCCGGCGCAGCGGCTCGCGGTGCCGGAGCCGGAACGGTGAGGACGCCACCACCGAGAGTCCCTCGTCGGAGGCGTCCTGCAGCTCGCGGATCAGCGGGTCGGTCGAGCGGGCGTCGGCGAGGAGCTCGATCGCGGCCTCCGGGTCGCCGTCGGTGAGCACGTCGGCGGCACCGTCGAGCAGCGCGGCGATCTTGCGCACCACCACCGCGGCCTGCTCCCGGGGCCGGCGCAGCGGCGCCCGGGGTACGACGGTTGCTGCCACCAGCGCGACCGCCCCGCCGACCAGGGCGTCCGACCAGCGCGTGAACGCGGCGCCGGGCTGTGGCACCAAGGCGACCACGACGATGGACTGGACGGCCGCCTGGGTGACGAAGATCCGGCCCGCGTCGAGCAGGAACGCGGTGGACATCGACAGCCCCACCACGACGAAGAGCTGCCAGGCGCCGGACCCGAACGCCTGGACGAACAGGTCGCCGACGAAGACGCCGATCGCGACGCCCAGGGTCACCTCGGCCACCCGGCGCAGCCGCTGGCCGTAGGAGGTGCCGAGGCCGACCACGGCCGCCACGGGGGCGAAGAACGGCGACTGGTGCCCGAGCAGGTCGGCGGCGATCAGCCACGCGACCCCGGCCGCGACCGCGCACTGGCCGATCTGCCAGCGCTT
>JBQCEF010000102.1:0-2813 GCA_051960495.1 Nocardioides sp.
AGAACTCGGGGAAGCCGTGCAGCAGCAGCACCAGCGGGCCGTCCGCGGGCGCGCCGGTCGCCGCCGCGACGTGGAAGCGCGCGCCGTTGGCCGCGACGTAGCGGTGCTCCCACGGACCGGGCAGCTCGACCGCCCGGGGAACGTCACCCGGTGGCGTCATCGCCCCGGTCTCCTGGCGGCGGTCTCCTGGCCGCGGCTCAGCCCCGCTTCAGCAGGGTCTTGGTCTTTTGGGCCTGCTGGATGGCGCGTTCGGGGGCGCGGACCTTCTTGACCTTCTTGACCCCGAGGAACGCCATCGCCCCGGCGATCAGGACGTAGACACCGAACACGATGAGGAAGCACCAGGCCAGGTGGAGGCCGGTCATCGACAGGAAGTAGGCGAACGCGACGGAGAGCATGATCACCGCCAGCACGGCGAGGAACGCGGCGCCACCGAAGAGGCCCGCGCCGGTGCCGCCGTTCTTGATGCTGACCTTCAGCTCGGACTTCGCCAGCGCGATCTCGTTGTGGACGATGCTGGAGATGTCCCGCGTCGCGTCGGCGACCAGCCGGCCGATCGTCGGGTCCTCGGCAGAGGGCACGTCGGGCCGGCGGTGGGCGGGTCGGGTGCTCGGTGCGTTGCTCGTCATCGGTGACTCCCTTCGGGAAGCGACCCTACCCGTCCGCCGTCGGCTTCACGCCTTGCGGCGTGCGGCTACTCGTCGTCGGAGGCGGAGCCGCCGATGTTCGTCGAGATCAGGTCCATGACCGTGGAGTCGGCCAGCGTCGTCACGTCGCCGACCTCGCGGTGCTCCGCGACGTCCTTCAGCAGCCGGCGCATGATCTTGCCGGAGCGCGTCTTGGGCAGCTCGGGGACGATCATCACCTGGCGTGGCTTGGCGATCGCGCCGATCTCGTGCTGCACGTGCTTGCGCAGCTCCTCGACGATGTCGGCCCCGCCGTCGCCCGCCTCCTCCCGCAGGATCACGAACGCGCACACCGCCTGGCCGGTCGTCTCGTCCGCGGCGCCGACGACGGCCGCCTCGGCGACCTTGGGGTGCGACACCAGCGCAGACTCGATCTCGGTGGTGGACAACCGGTGCCCGGAGACGTTCATGACGTCGTCGACGCGGCCGAGCAGCCAGACGTCGCCGTCGTCGTCCTTCTTCGCACCGTCGCCGGCGAAGTAGTAGCCCTGCGCCTTGAACCGCGACCAGTAGGTGTCCTTGAACCGCTGGTCGTCGCCCCACAGCGTGCGCAGCATCGAGGGCCACGGCTCGGTGAGCACGAGGTAGCCGCCGGAGCCGTTCGGGACCGGCTTGCCCTCGTCGTCGACCACCTCGGCGCTCACGCCGGGGATCGCGGTCATCGCCGAGCTGGGCTTGGCGTGGGTGACGCCGGGCAGCGGCGAGATCATGATCGCGCCGGTCTCCGTCTGCCACCACGTGTCGACGACCGGGACCTTGCCCGCGCCGATGTTCTCGCGGTACCAGACGTAGGCCTCGGGGTTGATCGGCTCGCCCACCGACCCGAGCACCCGGATGCTCCAGAGGTCGAACTTCTCCGGGATGTCGTTGCCCCACTTCATGAACGTGCGGATGGCGGTGGGGGCGGTGTAGAAGATCGTCACGCCGTACTTCTCGATGATCTCCCACCAGCGGCCCTTGTGCGGGCTGTCGGGCGTGCCTTCGTACATCACCGAGGTCGCGCCGTTGGCGAGCGGCCCGTAGACCATGTAGCTGTGACCGGTCACCCAGCCGATGTCGGCGGTGCACCAGTAGACGTCGGTCTCGGGCTTGAGGTCGAAGACGGCCCAGTGCGTGTAGGCGGAGCCGACCAGGTAGCCGCCGGTCGTGTGCAGGATGCCCTTCGGCTTGCCGGTCGTCCCCGAGGTGTACATCACGTAGAGCGGGTGCTCGGAGTCGAAGGCCTGCGGGGCGTGCTCGGTCGAGGCGCTGTCGACGGCGTCGTGCCACCACACGTCGCGCGAGTCGTCCCAGTCGACGTCCTGCCCGGTGCGTCGTACGACGAGCACCTTGCGGACCACGTCGCCGCACTTCGCGACCGCCTCGTCGACGGCCGGCTTGAGCGCTGAGGGAGCACCGCGGCGGTAGCCGCCGTCGGAGGTGACCACGACGTGGGCCTCGCAGTCGGTGATCCGGCTCGCGAGCGCGTCGGCCGAGAAACCGCCGAACACGACCGTGTGCGGGGCCCCGATGCGCGCGCAGGCCAGCATCGTGAAGACGGTCTCGGGGATCATCGGCATGTAGATCGCGACGCGGTCGCCGGTCTGCACGCCGAGGTTGGTGAGCGCGTTGGCCGCCTTGCAGACCTCGTCCTGCAGCTCGGCGTAGGTGATCGAGCGGGTGTCGTCCTCCGGCTCACCCACCCAGTGGATCGCGACCCGGTCCCCGAGCCCGTTGGCGACGTGCCGGTCCACGCAGTTCACCGAGGCGTTGAGCGAGCCGCCGACGAACCACTTGGCGAACGGCGGGTCGTCCCAGTCCAGCACCCGGTCCCACTTCTGGTCCCAGTCGAGGCGGGCGGCCTGGTCCTCCCAGAACCCGAGCCGGTCCTCGGCTGCCTTGGCGTACCAGTCCTCGGTCACGTTGGCGTGCGCGGCGAGGCCCTCCGGCGGCGCGAAGCGACGCTCCTCGTGCATCAGGTTGGACAGCGTCTGGTCGGACCGCTCGGTCATGGGCGTCTCCTCGAAAAGCTCTGGTGGGTCTCGTTCGGGTTCGGCTACCTGCTTTGGCAACCTACATCGGCGCGGGGGGGGGCGACCCCCACCCACACGGGGGGGGGGGGCCCCGGGGGGGGGGGGGGAGTGATTT
>JBQCEF010000103.1:0-6164 GCA_051960495.1 Nocardioides sp.
GAGTCCGCGATGTCGAGGTTCCGCATCGTCAGCTGGCCGATCCGGTCGGACGGGCCGAAGACGGCGTTCTCGGTGCGCTCCATCGACAGCTTGTCGGGGTGGTAGGAGAACGCCGGCCCGTCGGTCGACAGGACGGTGTAGTCCTCGCCGCGCCGCAGCCGCAGCGTCACCTCGCCGGTCACCAGCGAGGCGATCCAGCGCTGGATGGCCTCGCGCAGCATCAGCGCCTGCGGGTCCAGCCACCGGCCCTCGTAGAGCAGCCGGCCGAGCCGGCGCCCCTCGACGTGGTAGCTGGCGATCGTGTCCTCGTTGTGCACGGCGTTGAGCAGCCGCTCGTAGGCGATCCACAGCAGCGCCATGCCCGGCGCCTCGTAGACCCCGCGCGACTTGGCCTCGATGATCCGGTTCTCGATCTGGTCCGACATGCCGAGCCCGTGCCGGCCGCCGATGGTGTTTGCCTCGTGCACCAGCGCGACGGCATCGTCGTACTCCTTGCCGTTGATCGCGACGGGTCGCCCGGCCTCGAAGCGGATGTTGACGTCCTCGGGCAGGATCTCGACCGACGGGTCCCAGAACTTCACGCCCATGATCGGCTCGACCGACTCCAGCGAGACGTCGAGGTGCTCGAGGGTCTTGGCCTCGTGGGTGGCGCCCCAGATGTTGGCGTCGGTGGAGTAGGCCTTCTCCTGGCTGTCGCGGTAGGGCAGGCCGCGCTCGGTGAGCCACTGGCTCATCTCGGTGCGCCCGCCGAGCTCCTCGACGAACTGTGCGTCGAGCCACGGCTTGTAGATCCGCAGGGAGGGGTTGGCCAGCAGCCCGTAGCGGTAGAAACGCTCGATGTCGTTGCCCTTGAACGTCGAGCCGTCGCCCCAGATGTCCACGCCGTCCTCGTGCATGGCGCGCACCAGCATGGTGCCGGTCACCGCCCGGCCGAGCGGGGTGGTGTTGAAGTAGACCCGGCCGCCGGAGCGGATGTGGAAGGCGCCGCAGGCCATCGCGGCGAGGCCCTCCTCGACCAGCATGCCGCGGCAGTCGACGGCCCGGGACAGCTCGGCGCCGTACTCCAGCGCGCGGGCGGGCACGCCGGAGATGTCCGGCTCGTCGTACTGGCCGATGTCGGCGGTGTAGGTGCACGGGACCGCGCCCTTCTCGCGCATCCACGCGACGGCCACCGAGGTGTCGAGGCCGCCGGAGAAGGCGATGCCGACGCGTTCGCCGGCGGGCAGGGAGGTCAGGACCTTGGACATGTGATTCCTTGGGAGGTCGGGTGCTGCTGGGGTCTACAGGTCGGTGCTGGTCGGGTCCCCGGCGGGTGAGGGTGCCCGGTTCGCCAGCGCGAGGAAGCGCTGGGCGAGGGCCTGCCCGCCGTCGGGTCGTCGGCTGATCACCAGCAGCGTGTCGTCGCCGGCGACGGTGCCGAGGACGTCGTCGGACTCGATCCGGTCGAAGGCCGAGGCGAGGAACTGCGCCGCCCCGGGTGGGGTCCGCAGCAGCGCCAGGTTGGCCGAGGCGTCCGCGGAGACCAGCAGCTCGCCGAGCAACCGGGCCAGCCGGGCCTCGGAGGCCGCGCTCTCGTGGGGTACGACGGGGGTCCGGTCGCCGCCCTCCGCGGGCACGGCGTAGACGAGCGCGCCGGAGGGCACCCGCACCTTGACCGCGTCGAGCTCGACCAGGTCGCGGGACAGCGTGGCCTGGGTGACGCTGACGCCTGCCTCGGCGAGGAGCTCGGCGAGCTCGGTCTGCGAGCGGACGGCGTGCCGGCTGAGCAGGTCGACGATCTTCTGCTGCCGGGCGCTCTTGGTCAGCGGGATGGCGCCGCTCATCGTGGCTCCTCCTCACCGGGGTGCTCCAGCCGCCAGGTCATCAGCGCCTTCTGCGCGTGCAGCCGGTTCTCGGCCTCGTCCCAGACCACCGCGCGCGGCCCGTCGAGGACCTCGGCGGCGATCTCCTTGCCGCGGTAGGCGGGCAGGCAGTGGAGCACGATCGCGTGCTCCGCCGCGCCGGCGAGCAGCTCGTCGGTCAGCGACCAGGGCCGGAACGGCTCGAGCCGCGAGTCGGCCTCCGCCTCCTTGCCCATCGACACCCAGGTGTCGGTCGCGACGACGTCCGCGCCGGCGACCGCCTGCACCGGGTCGGCGACGAACGCGGCGGACCCGCCCGTCTGCGCGCCGATCTCCTGCGCGCGGGCGAGCACCGCGTCGTCGGGCGCGAAGCCCTCCGGCCCGCTGACCCGGACGTGCATGCCGGCGGTCGCCCCGGCCAGCAGGTAGGAGTGCCCCATGTTGCAGGCGGCGTCGCCGAGGAACGTCAGGGTCCGCCCAGCGAGGTCGCCGAGTTGCTCCTGCACGGTCAGCAGGTCCGCGAGCAGCTGGCAGGGGTGGAACTCGTCGGTGAGCGCGTTGACGACCGGCACGCCGGCGTACGACGCCATCTCCTCGAGCCGGGACTGCTCGTAGGTGCGCCACACCACCATCGCGACCTGCCGTCCGAGCACCCGGGCGGTGTCGGCCACGGACTCCCGGACGCCGATCTGGGCGAGGTTGCCGTCGACCATCATCGGGAAGCCGCCGAGCTCGGCGATGCCTGCGGTGAACGACACCTGCGTGCGCAGGGTCGGCTTGTCGAAGATGACCGCCACCGCTAGCGGCCCCTCGAGCGGTCGGGCGGCGAACCGGTCGGCCTTGAGCCGGGCGGCGAGGGCGAGCACCTCAGCCTGCTCGGCGGGGCTGAGGTCGTCGTCGCGCAGGAAGTGCCGGGTCACGCGGCACCGTCCGGCGCGGCTGCGTAGGCCTCGTCGAGGATGCCCGGCCAGGCCGCGAGGAACTCGTCGGCCTGGTCGGCGGTGAGGATGAGCGGCGGCGCGAGCCGGATCCGGTCCGGCGTGCACATGTTGATGATGAAGCCGTGCTCCTGCGCGGCCGAGACGACGGCCGCCGCGTTGTCCTCGGACAGGTCGAGCCCGATCAGCAAGCCCTGGCCGCGCACCTCGGTCACCCGAGGGTCGGCCAGCCCGGCGCGGAGCCGCTCGCCGACGATGGTCGCGTTGGCGAGCAGGTCGTCCTTCTCGATGGTCTCGATCACCGCGAGCGCCGCCGCGGTGGCGACCGGGTTGCCGCCGAACGTGGTGCCGTGGTTGCCGGGCTGCAGCAGCGCGCCGTACTCCCCGAGGGCGATGCAGGCGCCGATCGGGATGCCGCCGGCGAGGCCCTTCGCGAGCGTGACCACGTCCGGGGTGACGCCGGAGGCCGCGTGGGCGAACCAGGCGCCGGTGCGGCCCATCCCGGTCTGCACCTCGTCGAACCACAGCAGGGCGCCGTGCGCCGAGGTGATCTCGCGGGCGCGGGCCAGGTAGCCCTCGGGCGGGATGATCACGCCGGCCTCGCCCTGGATCGGCTCGATGACCACGGCGGCGGTCTCGTCGGTCACCGCAGCCGCCAGCGCGTCGGAGTCGCCGTAGGGCACGAACGTCACCTCGCCCGGCAGCGGCGCGAACGGCTCCCGGTAGGCCTCCTTGGAGGTCAGCGCGAGCGAGCCCATGGTGCGGCCGTGGAACCCGCCCTCGATCGCGACGACGTGGGTGCGGCCGGTGCGCCGGGACAGCTTGAACGCCGCCTCGTTGGCCTCGGAGCCGGAGTTGGTGAAGAACACCTTGCCCCCGCCCGGGCCGACGCCCAGCAGGTCGAGCAGCCGCTCGGCCAGGGTGACCTGGGGCTCGGTGGCGAAGAAGTTCGACACGTGCCCGAGCGTGTTGAGCTGCTGGGTCACGGCGCTGACCAGCGCGGGGTGCGCGTGGCCGAGGGCGTTGACCGCGATGCCGCCGAGCAGGTCGAGGTAGCGGTTGCCCGCGTCGTCCCAGACGTAGGGCCCCTCGCCCCTGGTCAGCACCAGCTTCGGCGGGCCGAAGGTGTTCATCATCGACGACGCGTAGCGCTTCTGGACGGTCTCGCTCATGGGTCAGCTCTCCTTCCGGGCGCTGCGGATCCTCGTCTCGACGTCGGGCAGCACCTGCGTGCCGACCCCGTCGTCGGTGAAGATCTCCAGCAGCACGGCGTGGGGCTCGCGGCCGTCGACGACGGTGGCACGCGGCACTCCGCCCTTCACCGCGTTGAGGCAGGCCTTCATCTTCGGCACCATGCCGCTGGCCAGCGTGGGCATCAGCTCCTCGAGCGCCTCCGGGCCGATCGTGCCGATCACGTCGTCGCTGTCGGGCCAGTCGCGGTAGAGCCCCTCGACGTCGGTGAGCACGAGGAGCTTCTCGGCGCCGAGCGCGACGGCCAGCGCGGCCGCGGCGGTGTCGGCGTTGACGTTGTGGACGCGGCCGAGCTCATCGGGAGCGACCGAGGAGATCACCGGGATCCTGCCGGCGTCGACGATGTCGCGGACCGCCTCGGGGCGGACCTTGGCCACCTCGCCGACCAGGCCGAGGTCGACCTCCTCGCCGTCGACGATCGTGCGGGTCGTCTCGGCGGTGAACAGCCCGGCGTCCTCGCCGCTGAGCCCGACGGCGAGCGGGCCGTGGCTGTTGATCAGCCCGACGAGCTCGCGGCCCACCTGGCCGACGAGGACCATACGGACGACGTCCATCGCCTCGGGCGTGGTGACGCGCAGCCCGCCGCGGAACTCCGACTCGATGTCGAGCCGGTCGAGCATCTTGCTGATCTGGGGTCCGCCGCCGTGCACGACGACCGGCCGGAAGCCGGCGTACCGGAGGAACACGATGTCCTCGGCGAACGCCTTCTTCAGCGCGTCGTCGGTCATCGCGTTGCCGCCGTACTTCACCACGATCGTCTTGTCGTGGTACTGCATCAGCCACGGCAGCGCCTCGGCCAGGGTGGCGGCCTTGGCGGTGGCCCGCTTCCAGTCCATCGGCGGCTCGGTGGCGAGGTTCTCGTCGGTGCTCTCGGTCATGGCTCTCTCAGCTCGAGTAGGCGGAGTTCTCGTGCACGTAGGCGTGGGTGAGGTCGTTCGTCCAGACCGTCGCGCGCTCGGTGCCGGCCTTGAGGTCGATCGTGACGGTGACCTCGCGGCCGTTCATGTCGACCTTCTCGGGCGACTCGTCGGGCTCGGACCCGCGGCACACCCACACGCCGTTCATCGCGACGTCGAGGTCGGCCGGGTCGAAGGCGGCGTCGGTGGTGCCGATCGAGGCCAGCACGCGGCCCCAGTTGGGGTCCTTGCCGAAGACCGCGGCCTTGAACAGGTTGCTCCGGGCCACGGACCGGCCGACCGCGACCGCGTCGTCCTCGGAGGCGGCGTTGAGCACGGTGATCGCGATCTCGTGGTCGGCGCCCTCGGCGTCGGCGAGCAGCTGCATCGCGAGGTCGGTGCAGGCCCGGGCCAGCGCCTCGGTGAAGTCCTCCTCGGTCGGCGTGATGCCGGAGGCGCCGCTGGCCATCAGCGTGACGGTGTCGTTGGTGGACATGCAGCCGTCGGAGTCGAGCCGGTCGAAGCTGACCCGGGTCGCGGCCCGCAGCGCCCGGTCGCAGGTGGCGGCGTCGACTCGGGCGTCGGTGGTGAGTACGACGAGCATGGTGGCGAGCTGCGGCGCGAGCATGCCGGCGCCCTTGGCCATCCCGCCGATGCTCCAGCCGCTTCCCTCGACGACGACCTGCTTGCTCACCGTGTCGGTGGTCATGATCGCCTCCGCGGCGACCGGTCCGCCGTCGTGGGCCAGCGCGGCCAGTGCTTCGTCGACCCCGGTCAGCAGGTTTTCCCGCGGGTTCTTCAGCCCGATCAGGCCGGTGGAGCAGACCACGACGTCCCCGGCGCCGATCCCGAGCCCCCCGGCGACCTGCTCGGCGACCGCGTGCGTCGTCTGGAAGCCCTCGGCACCGGTGTAGCAGTTGGCGCCGCCGGAGTTCAGCACGATCGCACGGACCACGCCGTCCTTGACGACCTCCTGGCTCCACAGCACCGGGTTGGCCTTGCAGCGGTTGGCGGTGAACACCGACGCGGAGGCGTACTCGGGGCCGTCGCTGGCGACGATCGCGAGGTCCTTGCCGCCCGACGACTTCAGCCCGGCGGTGACACCGGCGGCACGGAATCCCTGGGGTGCGGTGACGCTCACTTGGTGTCCTCGGTGTTCTCGGCGTGCGGGTGGACGGTGTGGCCGGCGGCGGTCCAGGCCTCCTCGGCCTGGTCGGCGCGGGTGGAGCGGACCAGGA
>JBQCEF010000104.1:0-2985 GCA_051960495.1 Nocardioides sp.
GTTCCGCAGTCACGCCGAGGAGAAGCTGGCCAGGCTCGAGAAGCACGATCACCGCGTCATCCGCGTCGAGGTCGAGGTCGACAAGGAGCGCAACCCGCGCCTGCAGGACCGGGCGATCCGGGTGGAGCTCACCGCGTTCTCGAAGGGGCCGGTGATCCGCGCCGAGGCAGCCGCCGAGGACAAGATGGCCGCGCTCGACCTCGCCGTCGACCGGATGGCCGCCCAGATGCGACGTGCCGCGGACCGCAAGCGCGTGCACCGTGGCCGGCACACACCGGTCTCGGTGGGCCAGGCGATGGCCGGGATCGAACCCGCTCCCAACGGCACCGAGGGCCAGGCCGAGGACGAGGAGCGGGAGCGGCGCGTCGGCCCCATCGCGGTCCTCGGCGACGGGCCGCTGGTGGTGCGCGAGAAGAGCCACAAGACCTCGCCGATGACGCTGGACCAGGCGCTCTACGAGATGGAGCTGGTCGGTCACGACTTCTTCTTGTTCGTCGACAAGGAGAGCGAGCGTCCGTCGGTGGTCTACCGGCGCCGCGGCTACGACTACGGCGTGATCACCCTCGACGTGTCCTGACCCGCGTCGGCTCCGGCCGGAGGCGGTTGTTGGGCAATAATGTCCGACCGGAGCCGCGGGCATGCCATGATTCACCCGTGGCAGGACCAGAGACACGCTCCCGTCCGGGTGGGGAACCCATCCGGGTTGCTGTCGTGGACGACCAGGAGCTGTTCCGTCGCGGCCTGACGATGCTGCTGGGTGTCGAGGACGACATCGAGGTGGTGGGGGAGGCCGGTGACGGCGTCGCGGCCACCGAGCTGGCGGCCGCGACGGTGCCCGACGTGATCCTGATGGACGTGCGGATGCCCAAGCGCTCCGGCATCGAGGCGTGCGTGGCGATCAAGGAGGTCGCTCCGACGGCCCGGATCATCATGCTCACGGTCAGCGACGAGGAGGTCGACCTCTACGACGCGGTCAAGAACGGCGCCTCGGGCTACCTGCTCAAGGACTCCTCGATCGACGAGGTCGCCCAGGCGATCCGCGTCGTCGCGGACGGCCAGTCGCTGATCAGCCCGTCGATGGCGATCAAGCTGCTCGACGAGTTCAAGCAGATGTCGCGCACCGACCGCCAGCAGGTCCCCAGCCCGCGGCTCACCGACCGCGAGCTCGAGGTGCTCAAGCTCGTCGCCCAGGGGCTGAACAACCGCGAGATCGCCAAGCGGCTGTTCATCAGCGAGAACACCGTGAAGAACCACGTCCGCAACATCTTGGAGAAGCTGCAGCTGCACTCCCGGATGGAGGCCGTGATGTACGCCGTCCGCGAGAAGCTGCTCGACATCCCCTGACGGTGCAGACGCTCTCTCGGGCACAGGCACGCCGGATCGCCCTGGCGGCGCAGGGATTCCGGGACCCCCGGCACACCGTGCCCACGATGCGGACGTTCAGCCGCACGCTGGCCCGCACCGGGGTGCTCCAGGTCGACTCCGTCAACGTGCTCGCCCGCGCCCACTACATGCCGCTGTTCTCCCGGATGGGGCCCTACGACCGCGACATGCTCACCCGCGCCGCCGAGCGCCGGCCCCGGCGGATCGTCGAGTACTGGGCGCACGTGCAGGCCTACATGCCCGTCGAGCTGTGGCCGGTCATGCAGCACCGGATGGCGTCGTACCGCGACCAGCGTGGCAAGTGGAAGGTGATGGCGGCGCGGCCGGACCTCGAGGAGTCGGTCCTGGCCGAGATCCGCGAGCGCGGCGCGTGCACCGCCCGGGAGCTCGACGACGGCAGGCCGGTCAGCAAGCAGCACTGGGGCTGGAACTGGTCCGACACGCGCAAGGTCCTCGACTACCTGTTCCTGGTCGGCGAGCTCGCGATCGCCGGGCGCAACGGCTCCTTCGAGGTGCGCTACGACCTGCCGGAGCGGGTGCTGCCCCCGCACGTCCTGGCGCTCCCGGTGCCGCCCGAGGCCGACGCCAACCGGGAGCTCGTACGTCGTGCCGCCGCCTCCCACGGGGTGGCGACCGCGCAGTGCCTGCGCGACTACTACCGGATGCCGCTCGCGGCGGTCCGGCCGGCCGTGGCCGACCTGGTGGAGGCCGGCGAGCTCGTGCCGGTGCGGGTGGAGGGGTGGGACCGGCCGGCCTACCTGCACCGGGACGCGACCCGGGTCAGGGCGGTGCACGCCCGCGCGATTCTCAGCCCGTTCGACCCGCTGGTCTGGGAGCGAGAGCGCACCGAGCAGCTGTTCGGCTTCCGCTACCGGATCGAGATCTACACCCCGGCCCACAAGCGGGTGCACGGCTACTACGTGCTCCCGTTCCTGCTCGACGAGCAGCTGGTCGGCCGGGTCGACCTGAAGGCGGACCGCAGGGCCGGTGTGCTCGTGGTGAAGGGTGCCTTCGCCGAGCCGGGCGCGCCGGAGCAGACGGCCTACGAGCTCGCGGAGGAGCTGCGGAGCATGGCGGGCTGGCTGGGCCTGGACGACATCATGGTCGAGCCACGAGGTGACCTGGCCGCCGCGCTGGCGTCCGCGGTCCGGGGCGGTTCCTGAGCGCCGATTCCCGCGCGGGTGTGTCGGCTGGGTACAAGGGCCGGTACGCGGTCAAAGGCAAACCCGCGCGCGGTGGCGGCGCGCCGCCGGGGCCGACACCCGCGACAACAGGAGTCCACGCTCGTGCCTGCCATCCTCGACAAGATCCTTCGCATCGGTGAGGGCAAGATCCTCCGCCAGCTGGAGGCCATCACCCGCGCGGTGAACGCGATCGAGGACGACTACGTCGCGATGTCCGACGAGGAGCTGCGCGGCCAGACCGACGAGTTCCGCAAGCGGCTCCAGGAGGGCGAGTCCCTCGACGACCTCATGCCCGAGGCGTTCGCCACCGTGCGCGAGGCGTCCAAGCGCGTCACCGGGATGCGCCCGTTCGACGTGCAGGTCATGGGCGCCGCGGCGCTGCACCTCGGCAACATCGCCGAGATGAAGACCGGTGAGG
>JBQCEF010000105.1:0-8406 GCA_051960495.1 Nocardioides sp.
AGGACGGGCCTCGGGCTTCGCGCGCTCGGATCCAACCGGCAGAATCTCGTTCGCTCTGGTTCCTCATCCCTGCGTCTTCGGGTGGTCGCCTACTTGATGGCAGGGTTTCTTGGGGTTCTGGCGGGGCTGGCCCTCACGGGCATCACAGGAGGAGGCAACGCAACCGGGACTTCGCAGTACACCCTTCTTGCCATTGGAGGTGTCATTCTCGGTGGCGGTGAGTTCAGTGGGGGACGGGTCTCCATCGTGGGCGCAGTTCTCGGTGCGTTGAGCCTAGCCATGGTCGGCTCAGTTGTTTCTCTCGTGGGCATCTCGTCGGTGTGGCAGAGCGCGGTCGTTGGGGCGGTTCTGATCGTGATCGTGGCGCTTCGTCGTGTGCGTCACGGGATCGAGAGCATCGTTCGCCGTCGCCAGCTCGCAAGGCAGCTTGCGGAGGAGCGCGCTGTTATGGAGGGCCACCGCCATGCAGCCTGATGCTCCTACCTCGGCAGTTGCAGCTCGGGACAGCGCAAGTACCACCTTGGCCGATCGTGTGAACGAAGTTCTGGCGCGTGTGCCACCGGCGACCTGGCCGTTTCTGGCTTCATTCGTCTTGTGGATCGTGATTTGGCTGGTCGCTGGCAGGGGACTGTCCGGCATCGCGTCCGGGGCCTTGGACAGCTCCGCGATCCTCGTCGTCGTTGGGCTGGGGCAGCTCATCGTGATCACGACAGGAAATGCCAACATCGACCTCTCCATCCCTAGCACGATGACGCTGTCCGCCTATGTCAGCGCCATCGTGCTCGACGGGGACGCTGGTCGGATCCCGCTAGCTCTCACCGTAACGATCGCCTGCGGCGCTCTCGTGGGTTTCGCCAACGTCCTCCTCATCCGGCTGTTCGAACTCCCGGCCATCGTTGCCACAATGGCCGTGGCATTCGTGTTGGACAGTCTCGCCCTTCGTTTCTCCGAGAATCTGACCGTTGGCGTTCCTCAAGGCATATCCGATGTGCTGGCGTCGCATTCACTTGGTTTGCTCAACCTCGCATGGGTTGCGCTGGGCCTGACTGGAGCCGGGGCCTTCCTACTCGCTCGCACTACATGGGGTCGATCCCTGTCTGGTATCGGTCAGAGTCGGCGGGTGGCCTTCTTCACGGGATACCGGTGGAAAGTGGGCGAGGCGGCCGCCTTCGTGGCCTCCGGTGTTCTGGGGGCGTTGGGGGGGATGCTCGCCGGTTGGGATGTTGGCGCCGAGATCGGCCTGGGCGCTCCGTATCTGCTGTCGTCGGTCGCGGTCGTGGTCCTTGGCGGCACCCTCATTACGGGAGGCAAGTCCTCCGTTCTGGGACTGTGGGCCGGGGCGCTGCTTCTCAGTTTGATCCTGACTCTCGTTGTGACGCTGGGGCTCAGCACCGCCTACCAGAACATCACGCAAGGTCTTCTGATCCTGCTCATCCTCGGAATCAGCTCCAGGGCGAGGCGATCACGATGACTATGAGCACGGATTCGGAGTACACGCCTCTACTGGAGCCTCTTTCGATCGGCCCGATGCGCCTAGCTAATCGCATCATGATGGCCCCGATGGAGCGCAACTACGCGCACGCCGACGGCACGGTTTCTCCGCGGACTCTCGCCCACTACAGGGAACGCGCAGCGGGTGCAGTCGGCTGGATCGACGTAGAAGCCACGTTCGTGTCCCCTGAAGGACGTGGTCGAGTCCACCAACTCGGCCTGCACGACGAGGCTATGGTGCCTGGCTTCGCGCGGCTGGTTGATACTTGCCACGCGCACGGCACCACGGTGTCGGTCGAGCTTCACCACGCGGGACGACACGCAGCCCGCCAGATCACGGGCCACCGGCCTGTGGCTCCTTCTGCGTTGCCTTCTCCGGAGTCTGACGGAATGCTCTGTGTCCCCTTGGATGCTGAGGGGGTGCAAGCGGTCCTATCTGCGTACGGCAATGCCGCAAGGCGGGCGATCAGCGCGGGCGTCGACGCTGTCGAGCTCCATGGGGCGCACGGGTACCTGGTCCATCAGTTCCTCAGCGCGCTCACCAACCGCCGCACTGACGCCTTCGGTGGATCGCGACAAAAGCGGCAGGAGTTCGCGGTCCGGGCTGTGGCAGCCCTGCGAGATGCGGTTGGATCAAAGCAGATCGCTGTGGGATGTCGCCTGAGTGTGACCGAAGCCTTGCCAGGGGGCTTCGAAGAGGATTTCATCGCCGAACTGGGAGTGCGCCTCGTCAATGAAGGCGTTGATTACATCAGCCTGAACGCAGGTGCCATTGAGTCCCCCCTAGCTATCAGTCCACCGATGGGCACGGGGTCGGATGGATGGTTGGCGCCGGCGGCACAGCGGCTCAGAGCAGAATGGAAAATCCCGGTCGTCCTAGCTGGACGGTTCCTGAGCCTCCGGACCGGGGCGGAAGCTCTTCGTCAGGGCGCAGCAGACGTGGTGGCCTACGGGCGAGCGCTGCTTGCCGATCCCCACATGGTCTCCAAGACACTGGCCGGCCAGGTGGCTGACGTCACGCCCTGCGTGGGCTGCAACCAAGGCTGCGTTGCTCGGATCGGTCAGCAGCTTGATGCCACCTGCACGGTGAACCCGCGCATGGGTCGTGAGCTTCACGATGTCGATCTAGAAGCATCCCGATCCGTTTCGCGGCGACAGTGCCTTGTGGTTGCAGGCGGTGGGCCCGCTGGGATGGTCGCAGCGCTGGAGGCCGATTCACGCGGGTTCGACGTCCAACTGTATGAAGCCAGCTCCTCGCTCGGTGGGAGCCTTCGCCACTGCGCAGTGGAACCGGACCGTGACGGGTGGTCGCGCTATCTGGAACATCTTCGTTCACGGATCGAGGCCAGCGCCATCAAATGGCATTTGGATACCCCGGTTGAGAAAGGGCTTGAGCGCGGACCTGGGGGAGACGTCCTCATCATCGCCACCGGGGCGCAGTACATCGTTCCCCCATCGCTCCGGCTCACTGCCCCAACGTGCCTCGTGCTCGCTCCAGACGAAGCTATCGAGAGCCCTGACAGGGTGGGGCGCCGCTGCGTCATCGTGGGCGGTGACGCGACCGCGGTCGGAACGGCAATCGCACTGCGCCGCGCCGGTGCTCAGGTGGTGGCACTTATAGGTAGTCCTCCCACGACCCGCACGTTGGGTGGACTCGAGTTTGCATTAGAAGAGCTGCGTGATGCCGACTGCGAGGTGCTGACCGACATGGAAATCGTTGGAGTGGCTAGATCTCTGATCAGAGTGGCTCCCGCGGGAACCATCGACGCGGCCGAATGCAGGACATTCGCGGAGATCGACTCAATCGTGATCGCTGCGCCTCGCGGCCCACGTCTACCCCAGATGCTGACCACCCATGTCAGGTCGTCAGCGTTCACCGAATCCCACCGAATCGGCGACGCGGCCAGCCCGGGCGACGTTCGAGATGCGGTCGCAGACGCTTACCAACTCATCCGTGACCTCTGCCACCGACCAAGACAAGCCGCTGGGCACGTCCATATCTGACTTCCGAATCACCGAACAAAGCCAGTTGCTGTGGCAGACAGCCCGGAGCATCGAGCCAAGGAGCAGTCCTTATGACAGAACCGATCTTGTGGGAAGGCAACGTTCGCGCCTTGGGTCTACAACAGCGTGTTCAGGTTGCTCGCCGGCTGGGGTATCGCAAGATGTCGCTGTCCCCTAACACGCTCGGGCAGTGGGAGGCGCAGGGTCTCAGCTTGGACCAGATCCATGACATCTGCGGTGAAGTCCAGCTAGCCCACCTGGATCCTCTCGTGCGTTGGAACCGTGGGCACCGGGACGAGGACCTCACCCCCCAGCTACGCGAGTTCTCGACGACGTCACAGAGCGAGTTCTTTGAGTGCGCCCAGCGACTCGGCGTCGAGTCGATCACTCTTCCAGCCATCGTCAGCGCGCACCAAGCCACGATGGAGGACCTTGCCAACGATTTCGCAGACGTCTGCGACCGGGCACGTCCCTTCGGTATTAGATGCGACCTTGAGTTCCTGCCCTACTGGTCCGGAGTCCCTACCCTCCAGATGGCTATGTCGATTGTCGAGCATGCCGGGCGGGACAACGGATCCGTCCTCTTTGACATCTACCACTTCATGCGCGGCGGCGGGTCAGCGGTCGACATTCTCCAGGTGGACGGGCGCCTAATCTCAGCGATCCAGATATCCGACGGCGCCGGAAGCTTGTCTGTCGACACCGATCCCATCCACGACATGCTCAATGCGCGCCTGCTGCCAGGACTCGGACAGTTTCCGCTCCAGGAGGTGCTGGCCAACCTCGAAGCAATCGGTGCAGGTGAGGTCATCGGCGTGGAGGTCTTCAGCACAGCACTGGATGAGTTGGACGTCCACGATCTGGCTGCAGCACTTGGCACGGCTAGCCACAACTATGTTGAGCGATTCTTGAAGGTGAACTGACGTGACTGACCTGGCGCATGCACTTGGTAAGAGCGAAGATCGGGCTGAGCAGACCGGCCGGTTACGCTACGGAATCGTTGGGTTGGGCTTCATCGCACAGCTGCACCTGGATGCTCTTGAGCGCTTGAATCATCACTGTGTTGCTGACCTCGAGATCGTGGCAGGTGCAGAGACAGACCCTTCAGCGATCCGCAGATTCCCCCACCAACTCGCACGAGTCTCCCCCGATTACCGAGATGTGACTCGTGCGGACGACCTCGACGTGGTCATCGTCGCCGTCCCTAATGACCAGCATTCGCCAGTTGCACTCGACGCATTGCGGCACGGCAAGCTTGTTGTCTGTGAGAAGCCCCTGGCCGCGACGATGGATGCAGCTCGCTCCATCCAGGAGGCTAGCGACGCCTCCCTGCGTGACCATTGTGTGTCGTTTGTCTTTCGAACCTGGCCCACCGTGGAACTTGCTAAGCAGATCATCGATGCCGGCGAGATCGGGGAGGTGTTCGGCTACCGAGGACACATGGTGCACGGACACGGTCTGGATCCGGACTACCCGACCTCGTGGCGCATGGACCTCGAGCGCTCCGGCGGCGGCGCTGTTGTCGACATAGGCTCCCACGCCATTGACATCGCCAGATACCTCGTGGGTGATGTGGCTGCAGTGTCTGCGCTGAGTAAGACAGTCGTACCAGAGCGTCCGCTGCCGAATGACCCACTGAGCCGTACACCTGTAGCAGTGGATGATCACACGGCGCTCTTCGTCAGGTTTCACAATGGCGCCACAGGACAGATCATGGTCACCTGGGCCGCCAGCGGGTACTCCACCGATGTCGCCTTCGAGGTGTTGGGCACAAAGGGAAGCGTTCGCTTCACCTGGCGGCGAGCAGAAGAGCTGTACGTCGCCAAACTCGGCGGGAATCCGCAGACACTGGTCCTGGGGCCGAACGACCCGGATAGCGCTCTTCGATTTCCAGTACCTGGCCTCGGCCTGGGGTACGTCGACGCATTTGTGTCGCTGCACCGGCGTGTGGTTGACGCCCACCTCGGTAACGCCACCCCCCCCTATCCCACCATCGCCGACGCTTGGCGATGCGCACTTATCGTCGAAGCGGCCCAGCGTTCAGCGAAAGCGGCCGGGTCCTGGCAGCTTCTCGACGCATCGCTAGAAGCCAGCGCAGCAACGGCGTCCATCAATACGCCCTAACGCGAGGAGATCGTCATCATGAATACGCCAGAGCTTCTTGCCTCGTGTTGGACGTCGGCAGGAAATGCGCGGCCATTACCGCAAGAGGAACGGAGCCCGGAGTCGATTGGAGACAGGATCGATGCTGCCGCCGACGCCGGCTTCACCTGGATGGGCCTCACTCACGCCGACGTGGTCGCGCTCAGGGAGACCGTTGGTCTTCGCAGTGTGGCAGAGAGCGCTGCGAAGCGCGGCATACGCATCTCCGAACTCGAGATGGTCATGGACTGGTATGAGATTGAGGATCCTGATCTGCGTAGGGCTGCCGACCGGGTGCGCGACGATCTGATTCTCGCTGCTGAGGAGCTAGGCGCAAGCCACATTAAGGCTGGTTGTGACTACCTTGACCGCGACTGGGACTTCGATCATCTATCTCGCGAGTTCAGGCACCTGTGCTCCGTGGCCGACCAAGCCGGCGTTCGAGTGGCCCTTGAACCGCAGGCCTTTTGTCACATCAAGACTCCCGACGACGCACTCAAACTGATCGCTGAGTCCGAAAGCGCCACGGCGGGTCTCTGCATCGACATATGGCACGTGGAAAGGATCGGCTACGCGCACGAACGACTGACTGCCCTTGATCCCAACCGCATCATCTGTGTGGAGATCAACGACGCGGCCGCAGAGCCTCGCGGCGCGCTGATTGAGGACACAGTTGCTAATCGCAAGCTTCCGGGTACCGGCTCCTTCAATCTCCCGGGCTTCATCAGCGCCATTCAGGCAACGGGCTACTCCGGTCCATGGGGAGTCGAGATGCTTTCAGACGACTTCCGGGCAATGCCGCTTCGATCGGCGCTTCGTGACGCGTACGCGACAACGGCATCGGTGTTCGCGGCTCTCCCGTGAGCCTGTCGGCCCGGCGATGCAGCGACTCGACCCGCATCGCCCGGCAGCGCGCGATATGAGGTATCCGCCAGCCGTGTTGCTGCCACCTATTGTATGGGGGTCCACGTACGCGGTAGCTGGTTCTTCACTTCCAGTCCAAAGCCCGCTTCTCGAAGTAGAGCTGCGCCTCCTGCCAGCCGCAGCGGTAGCGCTATTGGTACCTGGGCTGCGAAGGCACGGCGACCTAGCAAAGATCGCCGCGCTGGCGTTGCTGAATTTCGCCCTCGCTTTCTATGGCCTCTTCACAGCGATCCGCTATCTTCCAGGCGGAACGGCTGCGGTCCTCATTGCCAGCCAGCCGATCATCACGATGATGCTCAGCTGGGGTCTCTTTAAGCATCCCTTGGAGACCCGTCAGTGGGCAGCTGGGCTGGGTGGCCTTGCCGGGGTGGCGATGGTTGTATCCGCCGGCCTATACCCCGGCGCGCTTGTCGGCGTTGCCGGCGCCATGGGGTGTGTTCTGAGCCAGTCGCTGGGGGTCGTGCTCATCAACCGCTGGTCGGATGACTTCGACGCTGCGGCTTGCCTTGCGTGGCAGTTGACGATAGGCGCGCTTCTCCTACTTCCTCTCGCCCTCGTCGCTGCTCCTCATACGGACTTCACATGGCAGCTCGGCGTGGGTGTCGCCTATATATCGATTCTTGGAACGACATTCTGCGCTGTCATCTGGTACAGGCTCATTCCGCTGATGAGCCCAAGCCGAGCGAGTCTCTTGTTGCTCCTGGTCCCAGTCGTCGCGCTGCTCCTCGATCGCCTTAATGGCGCTGATATGAGCACGACCGAGGGCGCGGGTACCCTGCTCGTGCTCGGCAGCGTGCTACTCGGGATCCGAGCCTCACCGGCGATCCGCCAAGCAAGGTGATCCAGGCCTAGACGCCCCAGATCGTGATGTAGTCCAAGCGGCTGGTCGGCGCGTGACCAGCGCGGTTGGCGGCGGAAAAACTCACCTCGAGATCCGCGCGGAATGCGGCTGCGGACGCTACTTGTAGTCGAGCGAGTAGCACTACGCGAACGCGTCAACGAGCGCTGACGGTGCATCTAGATGCCGTTGTCGAAACTCGGTGAAGGTGATGCGGCTGCAGTTGGTTGACGTGGAGAACGGCAGTCACCCACTCGTTGTCCCAGGACGGAGAGGCTCCCAAGAACCCGTCTGGCTGTCGTGGGCCGCTGACCGGCTGGTATGGCGAGGCTGTCTGCTCTTGGGACGCTCGCCCCTTCCAAGTGACCCTTGACACATCTCAATGGGCCGATCATCCTACCTTTATGGCTCGTACAGATGAGGTGTTTTGATGGCGTCCGAGCGAGGTGTCGCCCCGTCGGCCGTGGAAACGGGCTCCAGAGTTTGGCCCCGCATGCCGGGGGACCGGATCGCGCAGGCTGGTCCGCTGATCGCGTTGATCGTCGCGTGTGTGTACTTCTCCGTGCGGTCGCCCAACTTCCTAGATCCCAACAATTTCTCTCTGGTGATTCAGCAGGTCACGGTGCTGGGCGTGCTCGGTATCGGTCAGACGCTAATCATCCTCACCGCGGGAATCGATCTCTCGTGCGGAACCGTGATGGCGTTCGGGTCGGTCGTCATGACGAAGGTGGCCGTCGACAGCGGGTGGCCGCCAGCGGTTGCGATTCTCGTCGGGATCGGTGCATGCGTCGTCTTCGGGGTGGTCAACGGGTCGCTCGTCGTCGGCCTGAGCCTGCCGCCGTTCATCGTCACGTTGGGCACTTTCAGTATCGCTCTCGCGCTGACGCCTTGAACATTGACGCCGAGTCGCCCACTGCACTGAACCCTGTCATCAAGCAGGCCTGTGATGCCGGTATCAAGGTCATCGTCTTCGACCAGACCACTGACTCAACCGACGACTGCGCCAC
>JBQCEF010000106.1:0-15339 GCA_051960495.1 Nocardioides sp.
CGGGACCGCACGAGGCGCTCCCTCGGGCCTGTCGTCCGGCGTCAGTGGAAGGTGCCGAGCCCCTCGCGCTCGAGCAGCATCGTGAGACCGCCGTTCCAGAACGAGAAGCCGGCGCCGGTGATCATCGCCAGGTCGAGGTCCTCCGGAGCCGCGACGACGCCCTCGTCGAGCATCAGCTGCGCCTCCCCCGCCAGGGCCGAGAGGACCCGGGTGCGGACCTCCTGCTGCGACAGCGCGGTCGCGCCCTCGGGTGCAGCGAACATCGCCGCGACCTCCGGGTCGACCGAGAAGTCCGGCAGGTAGACGCTCGTCTTGCCGGCCGCGACCAGCTCCTTGAGGTTCGGCGAGACGTAGAACCGGTCCGGGAACGCCCCGTGCAGCGTCTCGCTGTTGTGCAGCGCGATCGCCGGACCCACCAGGGACAGCAGGAAGAACGGCGGCATCGGGGCCACCCCGGAGAACGCCCCGTCGGCGACCTCCAGCGGGGTGCCTTCGTCGACGACCTTGCCGACCTCGCCCATGAACCGGCCGAGCAGCCGGTTGACGATGAACGACGGGCTGTCCTTGACCAGGATCGTGGTCTTCTTCAGGGCCTTGCCGGTGGCGAACGCGGTGGCCAGCGCCGCGTCGTCGGTCTGCTCGCCCTTGACGATCTCGAGCAGCGGCATCACCGCGACCGGGTTGAAGAAGTGGAAGCCGACGACCCGCTCGGGGTGCTCGAGGTCGACGGCCATCTCGGTGATCGACAGCGACGAGGTGTTGGTGGCGAGCACGGCCTCGGGCGAGACCGACCGCTCCACCTCGGCGAACACCTGCTTCTTGATCTTCATCTCCTCGAAGACCGCCTCGATGACGAAGTCGGCGTCGGAGAGGGCCGCGCTCTTGGCTGCGTCGTCGGCCGCGCCGGTCACCAGCGCCTTGAGCCGGTTGGCCTTGTCGGGGCTGACCCGGCCCTTGTCGAGGAGCTTGTCGACCTCCGCGTGGACGTAGCCCACGCCCTTGTCGACACGCGCCCGGTCGAGGTCGGTGAGCACCACCGGGACCTGCAGCCGGCGGACGAAGAGCAGGGCGAGCTGGCTGGCCATCAGGCCGGCGCCGATGATGCCGACCTTCGTGACCGGGCGAGCCAGCGACTTGTCCGGTGCCCCCGCGGGACGCTTGGCACACTTCTGCACCAGGACGAAGGAGTAAAGCCCGACCTTGAGCTCCGGGGTCAGGATCAGTTCGGCGAGGGCCTCGTCCTCGGCCGCGAAGCCCTCGTCGCGCGACGCGGTCCTCGCCGCCGCGATCAGGTCGAGGGCGCGGTAGGCGGCCGGAGCGGCACCGCCGGTCTTCGAGTCGGCGATCGAGCGGCCCTTGGCGACCGCCTGGTCCCACGCCTCGCCCCGGTCGACCTCGGGGCGGTCAACGGCGAGCTCGCCGGTCAGCACCTTGGCCGCCCAGAGCAGCGACTGCTCGAGGAAGTCCGCGCCGGAGAACTCCGCGTCCGCGAGCCCGGCTTCGAACGCAGCGTGCCCGGTGAGCGTCTTGCCCTGGTTGAGCGGGTTCTCGACGATCAGCTTCACCGCGGTCGCCGCGCCGACGAGGTTCGGCACCAGGTAGGCGCCGCCCCAGCCGGGGACGAGCCCGAGCATGACCTCGGGCAGGCCGAGCGCGGGAGCCGAGTCCTGGACGGTGCGGTAGCTGCAGTGCAGCGCCACCTCCAGGCCGCCGCCGAGCGCGAGCCCGTTGATGAATCCGAAGGACGGCTTGCCGCCGTCCTGGAGCTTGCGGAAGACACCGTGCCCGATCTGCGCGATCAGCAGCGCGTCGTCGCGGCCGCGCAGCCCGGTCAGGCCGGAGAGGTCCGCGCCGGCGGCCAGGATGAACGGCTTGCCGGTGACGCCGATCGCGACGACGTCCTCACGATCCAGCGCCGCGTCGATGGCCCCGTTGAGCGAGCTCAGCGACTTCGGCCCGAAGGTGTTGGGGCGGTTGTGGTCCAGGCCGTTGTCGAGGGTGATCAGCGCCATCGTGCCCGCGCCGTACGGCAGGGCCACGTCGCGCGACTTGGCCTCGGTGACGACCTCGTCGGGCGACATCGCGGCGCCGCGCTCGAGCAGGTCCCGGAGCTCAGGGTTGGTCAGTGCTGCAGCCATCAGGCCACCTCGTCCTTCGTGCCGGTGTAGTGCGGGTTCTCCCAGATCACGGTGCCGCCCATGCCGATGCCGATGCACATCGTGGTGATGCCGTAGCGGACGTCGGGGCGCTCCTCGAACGACTTCGCGAGCTGGGTCATCAGGCGCACGCCGGAGGAGGCCAGCGGGTGGCCCATGGCGATGGCGCCGCCGTAGGGGTTCACGCGGGGGTCGTCGTCGGCGATCCCGAAGTGCTCGAGGAACGCGAGCACCTGCACGGCGAACGCCTCGTTGATCTCGAACGCGCCGATGTCGTCCATCGTCAGCCCGGCCTGCTTCAGGGCCTTCTCGGTCGCGGGGATCGGGCCAGCGCCCATGACCTCCGGCTCGACGCCGGTGAACGAGAACGAGACCAGGCGCATCTTCACGGGCAGGCCGAGCTCCTGCGCGGTCTCCTCGTCGGCGAGCAGTGCGGCCGTCGCGCCGTCGTTGATCCCGGCGGAGTTGCCGGCGGTGACACGACCATGTGCGCGGAAGGGGGTCTTCAGGGCGCCGAGATCCTCAAGCGTGGTGCCGGGCCGCGGTGGCTCGTCGGTGGTCGCCAGGCCCCAGCCCTCCTCGGCGCTGCGCGTGGCGACCGGGACCAGGTCGGGCTGGATCTTGCCGTCGGCGTAGGCCTGGGCGGTCTTCTGCTGCGACCGCACGGCGTAGGCGTCGGCGCGGTCCTTGGTGATCGAGGGGTAGCGGTCGTGCAGGTTCTCGGCGGTGTTGCCCATCGAGAGCGCCTCGGGGTCGACGATCTTCTCCGACACGATGCGCGGGTTCGGATCGACGCCCTCGCCCATCGGGTGGCGGCCCATGTGCTCGACGCCGCCGGCGATGACGACGTCGTAGGAGCCGAACGCGATCCCCGCGGCGGTGGTGGTGACCGCGGTCATCGCCCCCGCGCACATCCGGTCGATGGCGTAGCCCGGCACCGACTGCGGCAGCCCGGACAGCAGTGCCGCGGTGCGACCGATGGTGAGGCCCTGGTCGCCGAGCGGGGTGGTCGCGGCCACGGCCACCTCGTCGACGCGCTCGGGCGGCAGGTTCGGGTTGCGGCGCATCAGCTCGCGGATGCACTTTATGACCAGGTCGTCGGCTCGCGTCTCGGCGTACTGGCCCTTGGCCTTGCCGAACGGGGTGCGCACGCCGTCGACGAAGACGACCTCGCGTAACTGTCGGGCCACGAAGGCTCCTTCGATCGGTGGGGGAGGCGTACCCGACCGATGCTAATCGTTGGTAACAACGCCGGACAGCCCTGGAGCTGTGGGGGTGGTCACGCCCCGGCCGCGCTGTCTACGGTGAGGCCATGACCGAACCGCGCCACGTCGCCGCCGAGTCCGACGTGCCCGCCGGCGCCGTGGTGGGCGCCGGCAAGTACGCCGTCGGCAACGCGGACGGCACCTACTTCGCCGTGACCCGTCGCTGCCGGCACCTCCGCGCCGACCTGGCCGGGGGGACGATCGACGCCGACGGCTGCCTGGTCTGCCCCTGGCACCACTCGAAGTACGACGTGTCCACCGGCCGCATGGTGCGCGGCCCCCAGGGCGTGTTCGCCAAGGTGCCCGGGCTCGGTGCCGCGTTCATGGCCCTCACCAGGGTGTTGCCGCTCGGTCGCGCCAGGGTGAGCGTGCGCGACGGCGAGGTCTACCTCGAGGAGTGACCCTCCAGGTGCTTGAGCGCCTCGCGCCGGGTGAGCCCCGAGAGGCGCGCGTCATGCTCGGCCACGAAGGCGCGCACCCACCCCGGGTCGGTGCGCGCATGCTCGCGCAGCGCCCAGCCGAGCGCCTTGCGGACGAAGAACTCCCGTCCGTGCAGCGAGTCCTCGAGGTTGTGCTCGAGGAGGAAGCGCAGCAGGTCGAGGTCGGTGGCGGCCTTGCGCTTGAGCTGGCACAGCACCGCCGTACGGCGCAGCCACAGGTCCTCGTCCTCGGCCCAGGACCGCATCACCGGGGCGACCGCGTCCGGGAACCGACCTAGTACCTCGCCGACGTGCTGGGCGGCGATCGTGTCGACGAGGTCCCACCACGCACCGGTCACCACCAGGTGCCGGTAGAGCGGGAGCGAGCCGGGGTCGCGGTGCGCGCGGTAGAGCCGGTGGCCCGCCACCGCCAGCGCCGCGTAGCGCTCCTCGCGGTAGGCCGCGCCGTCCCACAGCTCGAGCACCGCCGCCTCCCAGGCCGCCCGGTCCGGCAGCGGGTGGGCCGCGACGACCTCGCGGGTGATCGCCCGCAGCGGGACGGAGCTCACCCCGCGGAACGGCAGCGCCGACTTCATGTACGCCTGCATCCGCGGCGCGCGCTCCGGGTCGCCGGCGTCGGCGATGCGGCTCCGGAGGTCGTCGACCAGATCGGGCATAGTGAGCACCGTAGTGGTGTTGTCACCATGACCGCCGCGGTCACCCAACCCATACCCACGCAGAACCCACCAGGAGGCACGCATGACCGAGCCGTCCGGCTCGCAGCGCTTCGTGCACATCGTCGACGACGTCCCGGAGCTCTCCGAGCTCGCCGCCGGCCCTGTCCTGGTCACCGCGCTCGACGGGTTCCTCGACGCGGGCAACGCCGGTGCGCTCGCCGTGTCCCACCTGCTGTCCAAGGACACCGGCCGGGTCGTGGCCAGCTTCGACGTCGACGCGTTCTACGACTACCGGGCACGCCGGCCCCCGATGACCTTCGACGAGTTCCGCTACGAGGGCTACGAGGCCCCGCGGCTCGTCGTGCGGCTGGTGCGCGACGACCTCGGCGCGCCGTACCTGCTGCTCAACGGCCCGGAGCCCGACACCCGCTGGGAGGCGTTCGCCGCGGCGGTCCGCGAGGTCGTCGAGCACTTCGGCGTGCGGCTGACCGTCGCGCTCGGGGCGGTCCCGATGGCGGTGCCGCACACCCGCCCGGTGATGCTCACCAACCACGCCACCCGCCCCGACCTGCTGCTCTCGGAGAACCTCTGGCGCGGCAAGATCCGGATCCCGGCGAGCGCCCAGGCGCTGCTCGAGCTGCGGCTCGGCGAGTGGGGGCACGACGCGATGGGCTTCGTCGCCCACATTCCGCACTACGTGGCCCAGCTCGACTACCCGCTCGCCTCGGCGACCATGTTGGAGTCGGTCGAGGTCGTCACCGGCCTGGGGTGGGACGTCGAGCCGCTGCGCAAGGCAGGCGAGACCCGGATGGTCGACATCGCCGCGCAGATCGAGGACTCCGCCGAGGTCCGCGACGTGGTCCACGGCCTCGAGCAGCAGTACGACGCGTTCCACCGGCCGTCGCAGGACGACTCGGCGCTGCCGCTCGCCGAGGAGAAGGACCTCCCGACCGGCGAGGAGCTCGGCGCCGAGTTCGAGCGCTTCCTGGCCGGCCTCGACCGCCCGCACGACGACTGACCCCGACGAGAAAGACCGCCCTTGCCCAGCTCAGCGGAGCAGCTCGTCGAGCTGCTCGACCTCGAGACGATCGACCTCAACCTCTTCCGCGGCACCCAGCCCGACACGATCCTGCAGCGCGTGTTCGGCGGGCAGGTGGCCGCGCAGGCGCTCGTCGCCGGCGCCCGCACGGTCGAGCCGCCGATGGCGGTGCACTCGCTGCACAGCTACTTCCTGCGGCCCGGCGACACCGCGGTGCCGATCGTGTACGACGCCGAGCGGATCCGTGACGGGCGCTCGTTCTCGACCCGGCGCGTCGTGGCCCGCCAGCACGGCCGCCCGATCTACTACATGACCGCCTCGTTCCAGGTCCCCGAGGAGGGCTTCGAGCACCAGGACGTGATGCCGCAGGTGCCCGCGCCTGCGGACTCGCCGGACATGGCCGAGTGGTTCCGACGCCGCTCGCCGGAGAACGGCGACGAGTGGCTGCGCGAGTGGGCCGCCCTCGAGCTGCGCTGGGTCGGCGACTCCCGTCCCGGGGGCGACCTCCCCGCCGAGGAGCGGCCCGCGCAGTCGCGGGTCTGGATCAAGGTCAGCGGTCGCCTCGACGACGACCCGCTCACGCACCAGGCGGCGTTCACCTACGCGAGCGACATGACGCTGCTCGGCTCCACGCTGGTCCCGCACGGCGTCTCGGTGTCGCACCCGACCATGCAGTCCGCGTCCTTGGACCACACGATCTGGTTCCACCGGCCGTTCCGCGCCGACGAGTGGCTGCTCTACGACCAGGCCTCCCCGTCGGCCTCCGGCGCCCGCGGCCTGGCGATCGGCAGGGTGTTCACCGAGGACGGCCGGCTCGTCGCGACCGTCGCCCAGGAGGGACTGATCCGGCACCGCGGCTGACAGGTCGACCCGGAGCAGGGGGCCGCTAGCCCGGTTCTCGCTTCAGGAGCTCTCGAGAGCCCGCGAGGCCCAGCCGCTCGTAGAGCGGAACTGCTGTGCGACCGGAGTGGACCACGATCTGCGGCGGGGCGAGCCGGGCGACGAACGCGTGGTGTGAGTCCACGTGGGCAGCCCACCACTGCGCGAGCTCCGCGGTGAAGGTTGCAGCGGACTGCAGTGCAGGCTCCTCGTCGTGGTGGTTGAGCCACAGCAGCCGGGCCAGCTCCGCGACGTCGTCCGCGCCCGCCCGGCTGATTCTCATCCGAGGAGTCTGCCACCGCCGGGTCGGCAGCCGGCCGGCCCGCCGTCAGCGCCGCACCGGCAGCACGATCCGGCTCGGCAGCTTCGCCGAGTGGTGGATCGTGATGACGCCGCCGGCACCGTCCGCGAGCTGGGGGAGCGGCGCGGTCAGGTGCGGGGTGTCGAACGCCTGCACGGTGACCCGGAGCCGGTGTCCCTTCTTCAGCACTGCCCCGGTCGGGAACACCTCCACGTCGACGCCCATGACCTTGCCGGGCTCGACGTCGAGCTGGGCCGCTCGCGTGAACGGGTGGTAGGGCTGGAGCGTCTCGCCGTCGCGGCGCACCATGCGGTCCCTGTCGAGCGCGCGATGGCTGAGCACCTGCCAGCCGCCGGTCAGCCGGTCCACCGACCCGTCGGGCGCGACGTCCTCGACAGCGACCGAGAGCATGCCGTCGCGTGCGGTCGTCGAGACGAACAGCTTGGCGTTGATTGGGCCCATCAGGTGCAGTGGCTTGTCGAGGGGAGCGGACTCGTAGGACGTGCCGAGCTGGTCGTTGAGCCGGTTGTCGGTCTCGCAGCCGGGGATGGCGGCGAGCCCTGCGGTCCACTGGGAGGCACTGCGGGTGCACAGTCCCGCGACCGGCACGGGGTAGACGTTGTCGCTGCCGCCGCCCGTCGCCTGGTGGGCGCGGGTCAGGTCGCCCGGGCTGCCCGGGCTCGCGGTGCCCGCCAGCTGAAAGGTCTCGGCGTCGACCGAACCGGGCAGCCACCGCCTTGCGGTGCGCCACTTGCCGGACCCGATCTCGTAGTAGGTGACCGGCTTGACGTCGCTGTTCAGCGCCGGGTCCCGGTCGCCGCGCACGTAGCGGTCGAGCCAGCGCAGCGCGAGCACGTCGAGCGAGGGGACCTTGCCGGCCGGAAGGCCCGGTCCGCTCGCGGCCTGCATGTGGGTCCACGGCCCGATGAGCAGCCGCGACGGAACGTGGTTGCGGCGCAGGGCGTCGTACAGCATCGGCTCGCCGCGCTGGAAGAGGTCGTACTCGCCGCCCACGACGAAGGTCGGCACCTCGACCCGGTCGACGATCTCGAGCGGGGAGCGCAGCCGGTAGAACGGCCCGTCGTAGGCCTGGTCGCCGCCCGTCATCGCGTCGGCGATGGTGGGCACCTGGAAGTCCAGGGCGCCTTGCGCGTGCTGGAGCAGGGTGAGCAGCGCGGCGTCGGGGCTGATCCGGTTGACCGCCGGCGGCACCAGCCCGGTGGCGGTCACCAGGCCGAGCCAGAACGGGATGAAGCCGCTGTCGATCTGGCCGCCGCTGGCGACGACGTCGCGGTAGACGTCGCCGGCCGGGACGATCGGGAACATCGCCTTGAGGCCGGGCGGCCGCCGGGCGGCGGTGAAGAACTGGTTGATCGCGGCGTAGGAGATCCCCCACAGGCCGATGCGGCCGTTGCTCCACTCACGCTCGCGGGAGTGGGCCCAGCGGACCAGCTCGGCGCCGTCCTCCTGCTCGCGGGCGCCGAAGGAGTCCCACTCGCCCTCGGAGGAGCCGGTGCCGCGCACGTCGGCGACGACCTGCACGTAGCCGTGCTCGACGAGGAAGTCGTTGCGGAAGCCGAGCTGGGGGGCCGACTTGTTGTAGGGCGTCTGGGTGAGGATGACCGGGAACCGGCCCGGGGCGGGGGAGCCGTCGGCCCTCGCGGGGCGGGAGACGTTGACGCGCAGCACGGTGTCGTCGGACATCGTGACCGGCACGTCCTCGGTGACGTGGACGCCGTACGTCGCAGGGCGCGGCTCCCAGCCCGAGGGGGCGTCGCCGGCCTGGCCGGTGGTCGGGCCGGTGGCGGTGGCCGCCCCGGCGGTGGCCGACGCGACGGCCGGCGACAGGGCGGCGAGCAGCGCCGTGGTGGCGGCGAGTGCGGTCAGACGGCGCACGGGATCTCCCTCGTGGTCGGGTGCTTGCCCTGACCAACGAGCGACCCGCCGCCGCGTTACCCGGGGGTGGCGCGGCCGAGCAGGTGCGGGGCGCCCTTGCGCGGGTCGGTGAGCGAGAACGCGTAGCCCTCACCGGTCCGGTGCGACCCGAACGCCACCGTGCCCGGGAGCAGGATCGGCTTCTTGAACGCGACCTCGACGGTCACGGCGTCGGGCAGCCGGCCCTCGAGCGCGGCCAGGCAGCGCGCCTTGCTCCACATCCCGTGCGCGATCTGGCGCGGGAACCCGAACGCCTTTGCGGTGAGCGCGTAGAGGTGGATCGGGTTGTGGTCGCCCGAGACGGCGGCGTAGCGGCGGCCGAGGTCGCCGGGCAGGTCCCAGGTGGTGGCCGACGGCGGCACCTCCTCGAAGGTGCGCCCGGTCCCGACCGCCTCCCGGTCGCCCCCGCCGAGTCGCAGCAGCGTCGACGTGGACTGCCAGACCAGCTCGCCGGAGCTGTGCACGTCCACGACGATGTCGAACGTCCGGCCCTTCGGGTGCGCCTGCAGGTTGTCGGGCCGGGCGGTCACCTGGAGTCGCTCATCGGGGCTGATCGCCCGGTGCTGGGTGATCGCGTTCTCGAGGTGCACGGTCCCGATCGCGGGGAACGGGAACGAGCTGTCGGTCATGATCTGCATGTGCAGGCCGAAGGCCAGCATGTGCGGGTAGGTGATCGGCAGCGCCTCCTTGACCGGGAAGCCGCACACCTCGGAGTAGGCCGCCACGTGTGCCCGGTCGATCGGGACGTCGTGCCGGGTCAGGGTCAGGTCGGGCAGCTCGCCGCCCGACTTCTTGATCCCGGGCAGATGGTTGACCACCGGGACGGCCGGCAGCGCCGCCTTGAGCATCGTGGGGAGCTGCACGGGTCAGGCCCCCAGCATCATCTGGCCGCAGACCCGCACGACGTTGCCGTTCACGGCCGTCGACGCGGGGTTGGCGTACCACGCGATCGCCTCGGCCACGTCGACCGGCAGGCCGCCCTGCTGCAGCGAGTTGAGCATGCTGCCGATCTCGCGGGTGAGCAGCGGGGTCGCGGCGGTCATCTTGGTGTGGATGAACCCCGGCGCCACCGCGTTGACCGTGATGCCGTTCTCGAGCCGCTCGGCGAGCGAATCGACGAGGCCGATCACGCCGGCCTTCGAGGCGGCGTAGTTGGTCTGCCCGGCGTTGCCGGCGATGCCTGCGATCGAGGAGACGCCGATGATCCGGCCGTTGTCGTTGACGAGCCCCTGGGACAGCAGCTCCTCGGTGATCCGCCGCGGCGCCTCGAGGTTGACCGCGATCGTGGCCGACCAGCCGTCCTCCTTCATGTTGGCCAGCTTCTTGTCGCGGGTGATGCCGGCGTTGTGCACCACGATGTCGACGCCGGAGAACTTGTCCTTGACGTGCTGGGCGATGCGCTGCGGGGCGTCCTTGGTGGTGATGTCCAGCGTCAGGTGGTCGCCGTCGATGCTGCTCATGACCGCCTGGAGCTCGCTGGCGGCCTGCGGGACGTCGATCCCGAGCACGGTCGCGCCGTCGCGGTGGAGCACGCGCGCGATCTCCTCGCCGATGCCGCGGCTTGCCCCGGTGACGATCGCGACCTTGCCGGTCAGCGGCGTGGTCCAGTCGGCGACGTCCCCGGCGACCCCGGTGCTGCCCCGGGTGCCGATCCGGATGACCTGCCCGTCGACGTACGCCGACTTGGGGGAGAGCAGGAAGCCCAGCGTCGAGGCGAGCGACCCGTCGGCGGCCGGGTGGACGTAGACGAGCTGCACGGTGCCGCCCTTGAGCATCTCCTTGCCCAGCGAGCGGGTGAAGCCCTCCAGGGCGCGCTGGGCGATCCACTCCTCCTGGTCGTTGGTGGCCTCGGGCGGGGTGCCGAGGACGACGACCCGGGCGTTGGACTCCAGGCTGCGCAGCAGCGGCGTGAAGAAGTGCTGCAGCTCGACGAGGTCGGAGGTGGTGCTCAGGCCGGTCGCGTCGAAGACGAGGCCCTTGTAGCGCTGCTCGCCCTCGGCCTTGGACACGTTGGAGATGCCGAGGTCGTCCAGCGCGGTGACCAGCACGTCGCCGAGCCGTCCGGAGCCGCCGAGCACGACGGTGCCGTCGACCAGGGGGCTGCCGGCGGTGTAGCGCTCCAGCGGGGTCGGGTTGGGCAGGCCGAGGTTCTTGGCCAGCATCTGGCCCACGGGGTTGCGGATCAGGGACTGGTACCTGCTGCTGGTCATCGCGCTGGTTCCTCCACGTCGTGCGTGAGCTGGGGTTCGACCGGTGGGGTACCCGGCCGTCGGACATTTGTAACTGGACGTGTAACTCCGAGTCCAGATTTCGTGATGTGGCCCTCACTGAGTTCCGCTGGCCCCGGTTCGGGGGAAGGATGTACGGCGTACGTCTCGATCCTGCCCCACCCGAAACCCCGTCACCAGGGGAGCCCTCGACCAAGGAGCGATCTCGATGCAGTCCACGACCCGCCGCGTCGCCGTCATCGGCGGCAACCGGATCCCGTTCGCCCGTTCGAACACGGTCTACTCCCATGCCTCCAACCAGGACATGCTGACGGCGGCCGTCGACGGGCTGGTCAGCCGCTACGGCCTCGAGGGCGAGCGGCTCGGCGAGGTCGTCGCCGGCGCGGTGCTCAAGCACTCGCGGGACTTCAACCTGACCCGCGAGGCGGTGCTCGGGTCCAAGCTCGCCCCCGAGACGCCGGCCTACGACATCCAGCAGGCCTGCGACACCGGCATCCAGGCCGCGATCGCCGTCGCCAACAAGATCGCGCTCGGCCAGATCGAGGTCGGCATCGCGGGCGGCACCGACACCACCTCGGACGCGCCGATCGCGGTGAACGAGCGGCTGCGCAAGATCCTGCTCGAGGCTAACCGGGCCAAGACCCTGCAGGGCCGGCTGGCCGCGCTGGCGAAGGTGCGCCCGGGCCACCTCGCGCCCGCGATTCCCGCCAACAAGGAGCCTCGCACGGGCCTGTCGATGGGGGAGTCGGCGGCGCTGACCGCGCTCGAGTGGAACATCGGTCGCGAGGAGCAGGACGAGCTCGCAGTGGCCTCGCACAAGAACCTCGCCGCCGCCTACGACCGGGGATTCCTCGACGACCTGGTCAGCCCGTTCCAGGGGCTGGAGCGCGACCAGAACCTGCGACCGGACTCGTCGGTGGAGAAGCTCTCGACCCTCAAGCCGGTCTTCGGCAAGGGCGAGGCGGCCACGATGACCGCCGCGAACTCCACCCCGCTGACCGACGGCGCGTCGGCGGTCCTGCTCTGCTCGGAGGAGTACGCCGAGGCGCGCGGCTGGGAGCCGCTGGCGTTCCTCACCGACTACGAGACCGCGGCCGTCGACTACGTGCACGGTGGGGAGGGCCTGCTGATGGCGCCCGCCTACGCGATGCCGCGGATGCTCGAGCGCGCGGGGCTGAGCCTGCAGGACTTCGACTTCTACGAGATCCACGAGGCGTTCGCCTCGCAGGTGCTGGCCACCCTGAAGGTCTGGGAGGACCCGGTGTTCTGCAAGGAGCGCCTCGGCCTCGACGCCCCGCTCGGCGCGATCGACCGCACCAAGCTCAACGTCGCCGGCTCGTCGCTCGCTGCGGGGCACCCGTTCGCGGCGACCGGTGGCCGGATCATCGCGACGCTGGCCAAGCTGCTGGCGGAGAAGGGCTCGGGCCGCGGCGTCGTGTCGATCTGTGCCGCGGGCGGCCAGGGCGTGACCGCCATCCTCGAGCGGTAGTCAGCCTGGAGCGGTAGTCAAGGGGCGCCGACGGCCATCGCGATGCTGCTGGCCACGAGGTGCTCCTTGACCCGTTCGCGCGAGAGCGTGGCCACGGTCGGCACCCCGGGGGCGGCCTCCTTCACCAGCATGCCGACGCGGGCGAGCTGCATGCCGCCGAGCCCGGCGGCATAGAGGGTGTTGGCGAGCAGGTGCACGTCCTCGGTGTGGAACGTGCCGTCGTCGACGCCGGCCTGGATCGCCGCCGCCACCCGGGCGAGGCAGGTGCTGATGCCGCGGCCGAGGCGGAACATCGCGCCCTCGCTGATCTCCTCCCACAGCTCCGAGCCGGGCCGGCGCATCAGCGTCAGCGCGCAGTCCACGAACGCCGGGAACTCCAGGCCGTAGTCGATGAACGCCTCGGTGATCCCCCGGAGCCGGTCGACCGGTGCCGCCCCCTCGTCGTCGGCGGCCGCGAGCCGGGCCTCGAGCTCCTCGAGGTAGCCCACGAGCGTGAGGGCGAAGAGCTCCTCCTTGCCGGAGAAGTGCCGGTAGATGATCGCGCGGTTGATCCCGACCGCGCGGGCGATGTCCTCGATCTGCGCGTCGCGCACGCCGCGGGCGTCGAACAGCGCGCGGGTGGCGTCGAGAATCTCCTTCTCCCGCAGGCGTCTGCGGGCCGCGGCCGCTGAGCGGCGGCCGTCGGGGCCGAGCGTGGCGGGTGGGGTGCTCATGCCTCAATCGTACGACCCGTGCCACGGCGGGTGTCACACGTCGTACAGGACGGCCCAAAGGCGACAGCCCCCGCCCGGACCGGGCGGGGGCTGTCGCAAACGCTGCGCTCAGGCTCGAGCGTCACTTGCCGGCGACGGCGTCCTTGAAGGCGGTGGCCGCCTTGAAGCCGGGCGCCGTCGTCGCGGCGATCTGGATGGTCTCGCCGGTCTGCGGGTTGCGGCCCTCGCGAGCGCTGCGCTCGCGCGGCTCGAACGTGCCGAGGCCGGGGATCTGGACCTTGTCGCCGGAGGCGACGGCGCCGGTGATCGCGTCGACGACGGCCTTGAGGGCGCGGTCGGCGTCGGCCTTGCTGAGGTCGGTGGACTCGGCGATGGCCGAGACGAGCTCGTCCTTCTTCATGCGTGCTCCCTTGGGTGCGTGTCTGGTCGGGGCACCCGTCGTGGAGGCCCCGAGGCGTATGTCTGCGCCGCACACTCTACGGATCGGCCCCCCGAGGTCACGTCACAGCCCCGTCCGCCGGGGTGGCGAGCCCCTCAGCCGAGCTCGCGCACGGTGTCGATCGTGTCCGCCTCGGCGGGGGTCTTGTCGTCGCGGTAGCGCAGCACCCGGGCGAACCGGAGCGCGAGGCCGCCGGGGTAGCGCGTGGACCGTTGGAGACCGTCGAACGCGACCTCCACGACCTGTTCGGGGCGCACGTGCACCACATGGCCCTCGCGCCGGGTCTCCAGCTCGAGGAAGCGCTCGGTCTGCCAGGCGAGCATCTCGTCGGTCATGCCCTTGAACGTCTTGCCGAGCATCACCCAGCCCTCCGACGCCGGGTCCCGCGCGCCGAGGTGGATGTTGGAGAGCCACCCGTGCCGGCGGCCGCTGCCCCACTCGACGGCGAGCACCACCAGGTCGAGGGTGTGCCGCGGCTTGACCTTCACCCAGGCGGCGCCGCGGCGGCCGGCGTCGTACGCCGCGTCCAGCGACTTGACCACGACGCCCTCGTGACCGGCGCCCACCACCTCGGCGAAGAACGTGCGCGCCGCCTCGGCGTCGTCGGTCACGGTCCGGGGCACGAGTGCCTGTTCGGGCGCCACCGCCGCGAGCCGGGTCAGCCGGTCCTCGCCGCGGAGGTCGACGAGGTCCTCGCCGTCGACGTGCAGCAGGTCGAAGAAGTACGTCGTGAGCGGCACCTCGCGGCGCAGCGCCTCGACGTCGGCCCGGCTCGCCGTGCGCGCACCGGTCTCCTGGAACGGCCGCGGCCGTCCCTGGTCGTCGAGCGCGATGGCCTCCCCGTCGAGCACCGCACGGCGGGCACGCACCTGCCGGGCCGTCTCCACGACCTCCGGCACGCGCGCGGTGATCTCCTCGAGGCTGCGGGTGAAGACCCGCACGTCCTCGTCGTCCTTGTGCACCTGGATGCGGATCCCGTCAAGCTTGCAGTCCACCGCCACCCGCGCGTCACCGATCTTGTCGAACGCCTCGGCCACGCCGGTCGCGCTGGAGGCGAGCATCGGGCGGACCGGCCGGCCGACCTCGAGGCCGAACCCGGCAAGGGCGGGCTCGCCCGCGGTCAGGGCGGCGACGGCCACCGGCGGGGTGGCGCCGGCGAACATCGCGGCCCGCCGTACCGCCGCGAGGGGGACGTGGGACGCGGCGGCCACCGCCTCCACGACGAGGGCGTCGAGGGCGCCCTGCCGCAGCTCCCCGGTGACCAGGCCGCGGAGGTAGCCCTGCTCCGGACCGGTCGCCCGGCCGAACAGGTCGGCGACCAGCTCCGCGCGCCGGACCTGGCTGCCAGTGCCGGCGAGTGCTCCCATCCGGTCGAAGACGGCATCGACCTCCAGCACGGTCAGCGTGGGTTGGTCCGCGGGGTCGGGGAGCGTCGTCAGGCTGCGCCAGCCCAGTCCGGTGCGGCGCTGGCGCAGCGCACCGGAGAGGTAGGACGTGGCGACCTCGACCTCCTCGGCCGGGCCGCCGGCGGCAGCGGAGAGCGCCTCGGCCAGCGCGGCCACCTTCGCCTTGCGGGACCTGGTGGCGCGGACGGTGTCGTAGGCGGCGACCAGGTCGGCGAGGAGCATGCCGCCCATTGTGCCGGGGTCGTGGTGGGCCGCCCGGGACCGCGCATCGGTCCGTGACCACAAAGACCAAAAAGAACCTGATGGTCGCAACGGAACAGCTCCGGGCGGGCGGACCTAGCGTCTCGTCCGTCGCCCCACCGGGTGACGCCCGTCACAACCCACAGACCCCAG
>JBQCEF010000107.1:0-15422 GCA_051960495.1 Nocardioides sp.
TCCATCGCAAGGAGATGTCCATGCCAGCTCACCTGATCCCGGGGGTCAGCGGGGTCGACCACATCGGCCTCACCGTCCCCGACCTGGAGGAGGCCCACGAGTTCTTCACCGAGGTCCTCGGGTGCGAGTACCTCTACCGGCTGGGCCCCTACCAGGACGCCGGGCAGTGGATGAGCGAGCACCTGAACGTCGACAACCGGGCCGTCATGCGCCGGCTGCACTTCTACCGCCTCGGCGGGAAGGCGATCTTCGAGGTGTTCGAGTACGACGCCCCGGAGCAGGCGACCGAGCCGCCTCGCAACAGCGACGTCGGAGGTCACCACGTGGCGGTCTACGTCGACGACCTCGACGTGGCGGTCGCTGCGCTGCATCGCAACGGCCTGCGGGTTCTCGGGGAACCGACGACCAGCCGCGGCGCCAGCGAGGGGCAGCGCTGGGTGTACTTCCTGTCCCCGTGGGGAATGCAGTTCGAGCTAGTCTCCTACCCGCACGGGAAGGCGTTCGACAAGGACCCTTCCGCTTTCGACTGAACCCCGGAGGGCACGTGAGCGAACCGAGCCCGGTCGCCGCGGCCGCTCCGGTCGCGAGCCATCGCGTCGCCGACGCACTGGCGGAGCGGATCCTGTCGGGCGAGCTCCCGCCAGGCACCCGGATCAAGCAGGACGAGCTCGCTGCTGAGCTCCAGTCGAGCCGGATCCCGGTCCGGGAGGCGTTGCGCATCTTGGCTGCGCGTGGACTCGTGACGCTGCGGGCGAACAGCGGGGCATGGGTGACCAGGATGAGCCTGCAGGAGCTCGAGGTGTCCTACAAGATCCGGGAGCGGCTCGAGCCGCTGCTGCTGGAGGAGAGCCTGCCCAGGCTGACGGATGCGCACGTCGAGAAGATGCGGTCGCTGCAGGACGAGATCGAGGCCGATGAGGACGTCGAGAGGTTCCTGGTGCTCGACCGGGAGCTGCACTGGACGTCGTACGGCGGGCACGAGGCCCCGCAGCTCGCCGACATGATCGGGCGGCTGTGGGACACCACCCAGCACTACCGTCGGGCGTTCACACGGCTGGCGGGTCGCCAGCGGGCATGGATTATCGCCGCCGAGCACCGGCTGCTGATCGAGGCCGTGGCCGAGCGCGATGCTGTCGCGGCGTGCAACGTCCTCGCGCAGCACATCCGGCGCACACGCGTCGAGCTGGCCGACCACGCCGAGCTGTTTTCGGACGGTCCCGACCACCGCTGACGACGCTCGAACCAGGCCCCTTTGCCCAGCGCCGCCCCAGGCGTTCGAGAACTCGCCCGCCCGGCCAGCTCGTCCTCGACGAGCTGCTAGTGGCGCCTGCAGGAGGAGGCGGTCTGACCCATCCGCGCTCTACGATTCCAATCACCATGGGGTTCGGAGATGCTCCTGCCACGGCCGTACGCACGCGGATACGGACGCCGGACCAGCGCGTGCGCGTCTTCGTCTCCTCGACGCTCGGCGAGCTGGCCGAGGAGCGGCAGGCGGCACGGTCCGCTATCGAGCACCTGCGGTTGACGCCGATCATGTTCGAGCTCGGCGCGCGGCCCCACCCGCCCCGGAGCCTCTACCGGTCCTACCTGGCCCAGTCGGACATCTTCGTGGGCATCTACTGGCAGCGCTACGGCTGGGTCGCGCCCGACATGGACATCTCCGGGCTCGAGGACGAGCTGCAGCTGTCGACGCGGATGCCGCGGCTGATCTACGTCAAGCGCCCTGCGCCGGACATGGAGGACCGTCTGGCGGACATGCTGCGAAGCCTGCAAGGTGAGGACGCCCCGTCGTACAAGCCCTTCCACGATGTTGCCGAGCTCCACGAGCTGCTGCTCGACGACCTCTCGCTCCTGCTCGCCGAACGGTTCCAGCAGCCCGAGCCACTCCCCCCGCAACCGACGCCGGTCATCAGGCTGCCCGCCGCGACGTCGTCGTTCGTCGGGCGCCAGGAGGAGCTCGCGCAGCTCCGGACGCTCCTGTACGACGACGCCGTACGGCTGGTCACCCTGGCGGGCCCGGGCGGAACCGGCAAGACCCGCCTCGCGGTCGAGGCGGCACGGGCCGCAGCCGACCGGTTCACGGACGGGGTCCACTTCGTCGACCTGGCGGCCGAGCGCGATCCCGACGAGGCGCTTGCCGCCGTCGCTCGCACCTTGGAGGTCGGCGGTCTCCCGGGCGGCCCACCGCTCGCACGGGTGGCCCAGGAGCTCGCGCAACGCCGGGTGCTCCTCGTCCTCGACAACCTCGAGCAGGTGACGGCGGCGGGAGCGGGACTGGTGGAGCTGCTCGAGCTGTGCCCGCGACTGAAGCTGCTCGTCACGAGCCGGCAGGTGCTTCGGGTCAGCGCCGAGCACGTCTACCCCGTGCCGGTGCTCTCGCTCCCGTCGGGCGACCGGCCCGATCCGTCGTGGGAGGAGCTGCTAGCTTCCGAGGCCGGACGGCTGTTCGTCGAGCGGGCCACCGCCACGGGTCCCGGGCTCGCGCCGGGGCCCGAGGACGCGGCCGACATCGCCGCCATCTGCCACCGGCTGGACGGCTTGCCGCTGGCGCTCGAGCTGGCCGCCGCCCGAGTGAGGCTCTTCTCCGTGCACGAGCTGAGGACGCGGCTCGAGCACCGGCTCGACCTGCTCACCGGAGGTGCGAGCGACCGGCCGTCGCGCCAGCGGACGCTGCGGGACGCGATCGAGTGGAGCGAGGGACTGCTGAGCCCGGTCGAGCGCACGGTCTTCTGGCTGTTCTCCGTGTTCGCCGACGCCCGGCTCGGCGACGTCGAGGAGACGCTGCGGGCGCTTCCGGCGCTGAGCGGGGTCGACGTCGTCGAGGTGGTGGGCTCCTTGCTGGACAAGAACCTCGTCCACGCGGCGCCCGGAGCCGATCGGCGGCCACGGTTCTCCATGCTCCAGACCATCCGCGAGTACGCCGCCGAGCAGCTCGACCGCACTCCCGAGCTCGCCGAGCCGGTCCGCGAGGCCCACGCCGCCCACTACGCGAACCGGGCCCGCGAGCTGCACCACGAGCTGACGGCCGTGGACCGGAAGACAGGACTGGCAGCGGTCGCAGCCGAGCTCGACAACCTCCGCACCGCGTGGCAGTACTGCGCCCACCGCGACGACGTCGCGCGACTCGACGACCTGATCGCTCCGTTGTGGGGCTACCACGAGGCGCGCGGGGACTATCGGACCGTGCTCGCCCTGGGCGAGGATCTGCTGCGCACGCTGACCAGGCTTCCGGATTCTCCGCAGCGGCGGAACGACGAGCTCGCCCTGATGGCCGGCCTGGCGCGGACCAGGCTCGTCATACGGGGTTTCGGCGCCGACACCGAGCAGGCGCTCGTCGACGTTCTCGGCCGCCTCGAGGCCGCATCGACCACGCAACGGTTTCCGACGCTGCGAAGCCTGGCGGCGCTCCAGCTGTGGCGCGGGGACTTCCGGAACGGTTCCGAGACGGCGCGCGAGCTCATGGCCATCGCCGAGCAGGAGGACGACCCCGCACTCCTGGCGGAGGCGCACGTCACCCGGTGCGTCAGCACGACCTGGGTCGAGAACCTGCCCGAGGCCATCGCGGACATGGACCGGGCGGCCAGCTCCTTCGCAGCCGTGAGGTCGGACTTCGTCGCGTTCCGGGTCGGCCCGAACCCGGGCGTCGTCGCGCACGCCATCGCCGGGCTGCTGCGGTGGACAGCAGGACTCCCGGAGTCGGCTGGTCGGAGCATGCAGCAGGCCCTCCGCCTGGCCGACGACCTCGCCCACCCGTACTCGATGGCGTTCGCACTGCACCACGCCGCGCTCCTGGACCTGTGGCGCTGCGACCTGCCGGCGGTCGAGGCCCGCGCCGAGGAGTCGAAGCGTCTCGCCGACGCGCACGACTACGCGATCTGGCGGGCACTCGCCCTGGTCTTCCGAGGCGTCGCGCGAGTCGGCAGCGGTCACGTGGATACCGCGGTGGCCGAGATGGAGGAAGGCTTCGGCCTGTACCAGAAGCTCGCGACGCCGCCGATCTTCTGGCCGTCGCTGCTGACCATCCGCGCCACCACCCACGCCACCGCGGGCGACGCCCGCCGCGCTCTCGCGCTCATCGACCAGGCGCACGCGAGTCTCCGAGGAGCACACCCCACCGCTGCGGAGGTGGCGATCGCCCACGGCGACATCCTGCTCGCGGCGACCGCTCCGGACGTCGACGCCGCGCGCACCCTGTTCGAGCGGGCGGCCGAGCTCTCCGCCGCCCGGGGAGCTCGCATGCTGGAGCTCCAGGCGCTGACCCGCTTGGCGGTGCTCCGGGCTGCGGATCCGATGGATGACCAGATCGTTCGCCGGCTGCGTCAGCTGCACGTGACGTTCACCGAAGGACACGACACCCCGCCGCTGCGGGCAGCGGCTGCCGTGCTCGCCAGTGACTCCTGACGCGCGCAGGCGCCCCCTGGCCCGGCGGTCAGCGACGTCGCCGGCGGCCGGCACCGGGGCGGCGAGCGCCGATGCAACCTTCTCCCGGGGTGCGGCGTCTTCTTAGTGCGAGCCACCGCTCAGGGGGAGGGCGGCGGAGACAGATGCGGCTGGTGACCGGCGTATGGACACGCGGACGCCTGGAAGCGAGCGACAAGGACGCCCAGTTCACGGACTACATGGCCGCTCGCCGACCCCGGCTGCTGCGTGCGGCGTACCTGCTCACCGCCGACCGACACCTGGCCGAGGATCTCGTGCAAACGACGCTGGCCAAGTTGTATCTGTCGTGGGACGACGTGCGATCTCGCGAGCTCCTCGACGGCTACGTCTGGCGAATCCTCCTCAACCAGCACCGCTCATTCTGGCGCAAAGCCTGGCGCCGCAAGGAGATCAGCACCGACGAGGTTCCGGACCATGGTGTCGAGGCAGTCGAGCCCGACGAGGTCGTCACCGCCTTGTGGGCACTGGTCAAGACCTTGCCCAACCGACAGCGAGCCGTGATCGTGCTGCGCTACTACGAGCAGCTCACTGAGGCCGAGACCGCTGAAATCCTCGGCGTGTCCGTGGGAACGGTGAAGTCCCAGACGAACAGGGCCCTGGCCTCGCTGCGAGCGCGGGCGAGCTCGTTTCCCGCGCTTGCCCGTGAGGAGTTGACATGACCAGGTTCGAGGACGAGCTGACCCGCTCGTTGACCACCCAGGTCGACCGCGTCGACTGGCCGGCCGCGTCGCTGGATGAGGTCAAGCGCGGCGCCGGCCGAATCCAGCGAAAGCGCCGCGTGGCACTCGCCGCTGCCACCGCCGTCGTGCTGGCGATCCTCGTTCCCGCAGGGCTGGTAGTCGCAGGAGACGGCCCGCTCCGATCTGACCGTGACAGCGGGCCGATCGCCACGAACGCGCCGCCGTCGCCCGCCCCGTCGCCCGACCCGTCGACGAAGGGCGGGCTCGAGGTGCCGCTCCGCACGGACGTCCAGAGTGGCGGGGCGCCACGCATCCCCTACATGTACGACGGACACATCGTCCGACCCGACGGCACACAGATCGACGTCGGTCACCAACTCATGCACGTCACGCCCTACCGGGGCGGCTGGATGGGTGTGCTCAACGACAAGGGCGTCCCGACCGCCTTGGTCGTCGACGCTGCCGGGAACGAGGTGCAGCGCTTCGTGTCCGCCTGGGCGCTGGCCGTCGACAGCACGCAGACGCGAATCGCCTACATCCACCGGTTCGACAGCGGCGGGACGCTGAACCTCGGCGGTGCCGGCCAGGGCGACGACTGGTCGTTCGCCGAGCACTCCAATTGGCAGCCGATCGGGATTCTCGACTCCGGCACGGTGGTCTACAACGACGACTCGATCGACCCCGTCGCCATGCTCGCCGACCCCGGGGGGACACAGCCGATCATCGGCCTCCAGGCGGCCATGGGCGTCTCGGTCGACGGCCTCGTGTCCGGCCGCGTCAGCCTCCACGAGAGGGAGGACAGAGCCTGTTATGCGGTGATGGACCCTGCCACCTCGTCGAGGCAGTTCACCACCTGCAAGTACTCGCTGTGGAAGTTCAGCCCTGACGGTCGCTACGTGTTCGCGCACCCACCGATCTACGACGGGAACTTCGTCGGCCAGTCCGTGGCGATCCTGGACGCACGCAGCGGTGAACCGATCGTCCAATACAGCGCCGACGGCCCGTCCGGGCCGTGGATCCGAGACGTTGCGTGGGAGGACCAGACACACCTCCTCGCCACCGTCTATGAAGGCACTGACCGCTGGTACGTCCTCCGCCTCGCCCTCGACGGCACCATCGAGAACGTCACCAAGACACCTCTGCCCGGCGGCGAGCTCGACAGCCCCGTCCTGTTCTCCGCCCGTCCGTGACCGGCCGCACCCCACGGGCCGCCACCATCGATGCGCTGCGCACCGAGGTCGCCCGCGGTTCGCCGGCCGACCGCCGGGCCCTGCCCACAAACGGCCCTGAATGCAGCGATGTCCCGGGACACCTGTGAACGGTGTCGCGGGACATCACATCGGTGGCAGGTGCAGGATTCGAACCTGCGTAGGCATACGCCGACGGATTTACAGTCCGCTCCCATTGGCCGCTCGGGCAACCTGCCATGCTGCCCCGGTTGGTGCTCGGCGCAGCGACACGAAAGAATACAACAGCCCCACCCAGTGACTAAATCGGCCTGCTCTCAGGCCCAGGAGGATCCGCCACCATGGCCGACTCGTCGTTCGACATCGTCAGCAAGCTCGACCAGCAGGAGATCGACAACGCGATCAACCAGGCCCAACGGGAGATCAGCCAGCGCTTCGACTTCAAGAACACCGGCGCGACCATCACGCGCTCCGGCGACAACGCCGTGGAGATCTCCGCCAACGCCGACGACCGGGCGACCGCGGTGCTGGACGTGTTCAAGGACAAGCTGATCAAGCGCGACCAGTCGCTGAAGATCCTCGACGCCGGCGAGCCGCGCCAGTCCGGCAAGGAGTCCAAGATCTCCGTGGCGCTCAAGGAGGGCATCTCCCAGGAGAACGCCAAGAAGATCGGCAAGCTCATCCGCGACGAGGGCCCCAAGGGCGTCAAGGTCCAGGTCCAGGGCGACGAGCTGCGGGTCTCCAGCAAGAAGCGCGACGACCTGCAGGCCGTGATCGCGCTGGTCAAGGGACAGGACTACGACTTCGCCGTACAGTTCACGAACTACCGCTGACCGCACGGGAGAGGCAGGCGCGATGGACCTGTGGCAAGAGGCGTACGACGAGATGGAAGCGATCGACCCGAAGCAGCTCAACCTCGAGCAGCGGCTGCGCCGGGCCGAGGTGAAGGCGCTGCTCGTAATCGCGCAGGAGCTGTCCGCGCTGCGCGAGCACGGCACGTCCTAACCGTTCAATTGCGGCCGCAGGACGCGCGAACGGCGCCGCCGGGCGTCCTAACCGTTCAATTGCGGCGGCGCGGCCGGTCAGAGCCCGAGGTCACGCCCGATGAGCTCCTTCATGATCTCGTTGGTGCCGGCCCAGATCTTCGTGACGCGGGCGTCCCGCCACGCGCGGGCGACGCGGTACTCGTTCATGTAGCCGTAGCCGCCGTAGATCTGCACGCAGTGGTCGATGACCTCGTTCTGCACCTGCGCCGACCACCACTTCGCCTTGGCCGCGTCGATCGGCGTCAGCTTCTTCTCGGTGTGCGCCATCACCGCCTGGTCAACGTAGGCCTGGGTGACCTCGACCCGAGTGACCAGGTCGGCCAGCAGGAACTTCGTGTTCTGGAAGGCACCGATCGGCTGGCCGAACGCCTTGCGCTCCTTGGCGTAGTCGATCGTCTCCTCGAGGATCTGCGCGGCGTGGCTGATGTTGGTGATCGCGGACCCGAGCCGCTCCTGCGGGAGCCAGGTCATCATGTGGATGAAGCCCTCGTCGAGCTGACCGATCACGTTCGCCGCGGGCACCCGGACGTCCTCGAAGAACAGCTCGGCGGTGTCGGACTCCGGCTGGCCGACCTTGTCGAGCTTGCGGCCGCGTGAGTAGCCGGGCATGTCGGCCTCCACGCCGAACAGCGTGATGCCGCGTGCCTTCTTCTCCGGGCTGGTCCGGGCCGCCACGATCACCAGATCCGCGGAGTAGCCGTTGGTGATGAACGTCTTGGAGCCGTTGAGCACCCAGTCGTCGCCGTCGCGGACCGCGGTGGTCTTCAGGTTGGCCAGGTCCGACCCGCCGGACGGCTCGGTCATCCCGATCGCGGTCAGCAGCTCGCCGGTGCAGAAGCGCGGCAGCCAGCGCTCCTTCTGCTCGTCGGTGGTGAGGTGGACCAGGTAGGGCGCGACGATGTCGGCGTGGATCCCCACACACGAGGGGAGCGCCATGTTGACCTTCGCCAGCTCCTCGGTGAGCACGGCGTTGAACCGGTAGTCGCCGGCCTCGGCGCCGCCGTACTGCTCGGGGATCTCCAGACCGAGGAAGCCCTGCTTGCCGGCCTCGAGCCACAGCTCGCGCGGCATCGACTTCTCCTCGATGTGCTCCTCAAGGTGCGGCTTGACCTGGCGGTCGAGGAACTCCGCCACGGAGGAGCGGAACGCCTCGTGGTCCTCGTCGTAGATGCTGCGGCGCACGGTTCACCTCACGTTACTGGTCGGTCACTTCGACCTATCTTCGCAGCCCGTCGTCCCTCTGCCTACCGGTGCGGGACGAACGTCACACCGGCGGCTCCGCACCCCTCCAGGCGTGCCGCGGGACCGGCTGGGTAGGAGACGGGACGCGGCCCGACGAGCGGGCCGGCGGGGGTCGTGCGACGGGAGGCGCGCGTGGACTGGCAACAGCATCTGAACATCTCCGTGAAGGCGGCGCTGGCCTCGGCGCTGTCCTGGCTGGCCGTGCAGCCCCTGCCGGGCGTCGCGGACGACTACCCGTACTACGCACCGCTGGGCGCGGTGATCGCCGTGACCTCGACCGTCGCGGGATCGATCCGCGAGTCGCTGCAGGGGCTGGCCGCCATCCTCACCGGCGCAGCGCTGGCGTTGATCGTGATGCAGACCGACCTGCCCGTGGTCGCCGACCTCGCGGTCGTCGTCGGGATCGGCACGGTCGTCTCGGGGTGGCAGCGGTACGGCGCCAAGGCCAGCTGGGTACCCATCACCGGCCTGTTCGTCCTGATCATCGGTCGTGGTGACGCCGTCGACTACGCGATCGCCTACCTCGGCCTCACGAGCCTCGGCGCGGCGATCGGTATCGCGCTCAACATCGCCTTCCCGCCGCTGGCCCTCCAGCCGATGAGCACCTCGGTGACGCGGCTACGCGGCGAGCTGGCCGACCAGCTCGACGAGCTGGCGGAGGGGCTGAGCCAGGAGACCCCGCTCACCGCGGAGGAGTGGGAGGCGCACAAGCGGGAGATCCGTCCCACGCTCGAGGAGATGCAGCGGATCGTCGGGCACGCCACCGACGGGCGACGGGCCAACTGGCGGGCCCGCAGGTGGAGCGACCACGCGGAGCAGCGCTACCAGCAGGCGCGGGCGCTCCAGCAGGTGGCCTTCCTGATCGAGGACATCGCGGCGCTGGTCGTGGACCAGGAGCGGGCCGAGCTCGAGGTGGTGGCGCTCGGCCCCGAGCTGCGACCGCACGCGGCGCAGGCGCTGCGGTGCCTGGGCCAGGCGCTGTGCTCGGTCGAGGCCGACACCGCGGACCCCGACCGGCTCCGGGCGGCGGACCGGGCGGTCGCCGGGCTCGCCGAGGCGATCCGGGACGCCCGGCAGCGGTCGCGGGACGACATGTTCGCGGCCGGGACCGTCGTCAGCGGGGCGCGTCGGGCCATCGCCTCGTTGACCCCGGCGGAGCTGCGTGACCAGCTCCCGTCGGACTGGTGAGCGCACCCACGTCGCGCTCCCGCATGGGCGCGTCGTGGCGGGGTACCAGAACCGTTACCGGACCCGAGGAGACACGATGCACCTGCCGACGCCGCGCGGCCCCCTGAGCAGCGCGGTCACGTCCGCGCTGGCGACGAACCGGGGTATCGACACCGACCTGCTGCTCAAGGAGCTCGACCAGGTGGTCGAGACCGGCGACCTGCTGGCCGACGACGACCTCCACCTGATGCTGTGGACCCTCTACGAGCTGCACTACCGCGGGTTCGACGAGGTGGACGACGGTCGCGAGTGGGATCCCGGCCTGCTGCGGGTCCGGCTGGCGGCGGAGGCCGCCTTCGAGGGCGAGCTCCGGCGCCGGGCCGCGCCGTACGTCGAGCAGGCCCTCGCCGCCGCCACCGACGTCGCCGATCAGATCCTCGACGTCGTCGAGACCGTCCCCGGCCCGTCGGTCGCCCACTTCGTCCAACGCGAGGCGACCCGCGAGCAGGTCGTCGAGCTGATGAGAGTGCGCAGCGTCTACCACCTCAAGGAGTCCGACCCCACCGCGCTGGTCCTCCCGCGGGTGGACGGGCCGACCAAGGCCGCCCTGGCCGAGCTGCTGTACGACGAGTACGGCGGCGGGCGGGCCGACCGGCTGCACGCGACGCTGTTCGCGCGGGCGCTCGAGGGATGCGGCCTGGACCCGACCTACGGCGCCTACGTCGACGTCACCCCGGGCCACACCCTCGCGCTCAACAACGCGATGAGCCTCTTCGGCCTGAACCGGCGGCTGCGCGGCGCCGCGCTCGGACACCTCGCCGCCTTCGAGACGACGAGCTCGCTGCCGTGCCGCCGCTTCGTCTCCGGCATGCAGCGGCTCGGCTTCCCCGAGGCGGTCTGGGACTACTTCGACGAGCACATCGAGGCCGACGCCGTACACGAGCAGGTGGCGCTGCGCGACATCTGCGGCAGCCTCGTCGCGGACGAGCCGGCGCTGCGCGAGGACGTGCTCCTCGGTGCCGCGGCCTGCCTGCTGCTCGAGGCCGCCGCCGCGGAGCCGACGCTCGACGCCTGGCGCCACGGCCGGAGCACGCTGTGGAGCGCGCCGCAGGCGGTGGGCGCGTGAAGCGGGGCGAGGCGGTCCAGGTGACGCCGTGCCCCGACGGGCCGCTGCTGGTCCGCGGCGCCGACGTCGTCACCGACCACGAGGGCCGCGAGCACCCGGTCACCCGCCCGGTCGTCGCGGTGTGCACCTGCGAGAAGTCCCAGCGCCGGCCGTGGTGCGACGGCACCCACAAGGTGATCCCCCGATGACCCGGGCCGGCGCCGCCCCGACCGCGCGTAGCGTCCGCTTCGGCCCGCTGGACATCGCGTACGACGAGCGCGTGCTCGAGCCGCGGGCGTGGACGCTGCACCAGTCCGAGTGGGCGGCGGAGGTGCTGGCCGGCGCCCCGGCCGGCCCGCTGCTCGAGCTGTGCTCCGGGGCCGGCCAGATCGGCCTCGCGGCGGCGGTCCTGGCGGGCAGGGACGCCGTCCTGGTGGACGCCTCCGCGGTCGCCTGCGAGTTCGCCCGCGCGAACGCCGCGTCAGCCGGACTGGCCGGACGGACCGACGTACGCCATGCGCCCATGACCGAGGCGCTCGCTGCGGGCGAACGGTTCGGGCTCGTGCTGGCCGACCCGCCCTACATCCCCTCGGCGGGAACGTCGACGTTCCCCGAGGACCCGCTGAGCGCGATCGACGGCGGCGGGGACGGCTTGGACCTGGCCCGGATGTGCCTGACCGTCACCGCCCGGCACCTCGACCCGGGACGTGCGCTGCTGCTGCAGCTGCGCGACGAGGAGCAGGCCGACCGCCTCACCGCGGAGGCATCCGCCGCCGGTCAGTTCGAGCCGGTCGAGACCCGCACCTACGACGGCCGCGGGACGGTGCTGCACCTGGCCCGGACGGGTCATGCGGCCGCGGGCCCGGCGGTGGTGTGCTGATCTCTCACCCCGGGGCGGAGGTGCGGACAGTGGCGGCACACGCGCGGATCGACAGCTACCTGGCGCGGGCGCGCAGCCGGCTGGACCGGGTGCGCCCCGAGGACCTCGCCGCCGAGATGGCCGCCGGCGCGCTCGTCGTCGACACCCGGCCCGCGGAGCAGCGGATACGCGACGGCGAGCTGCCCGGTGCGCTCGTGGTCGACCGCAACGTGCTCGAGTGGCGGCTCGACCCGACCTCGCCGTACCGGCTGCCCGAGGCCGCGGACCCGGACCGGCGGGTGATCGTGGTCTGCCGCGAGGGCTACAGCTCGAGCCTCGCCGCGGCGACCCTGCGGGACCTCGGGTTGCGCCGGGCCACGGACCTCATCGGCGGGTTCACCGCTTGGCGTGCGCTCGGCTGACCGCACGGTCACCAGCGGCGGTCACCAGCGCGCGCGGGCCCACACGGTCTTGCCCTCGAGCTCCTCGCGGACGCCCCACTCGTCACACACCGCGTCGACCAACCGGAGCCCCCGGCCGCTGGTCGCGTCCGCTGCGGGGTCGTCGAGCGACGGGAGCCGGTGGCCGCTGTCGAAGACCTCCATGAGCAACGCGCCGGCGGTGGCCTCCAGCGTGATCCGGACGGTCCCCTCCCCCTGGCTGATCGCGTTGGTCACCAGTTCGGAGATGACCAGCCGGGCCACGTCGCGGGCCGACTCGGGCACCTCGGAGCCGGCCAGCCACCCCTCGGCCCAGGACCGCGCCAGCGGCACCGAACGCGGCTGGGCGGGCAGCAACCGCTCGACGCGGCTGGTCAGGGTCGTCGACAGCTCCGGGATCCGCGCGGCGAGCACCGCCACGTCGTCACCGCGGACACCGGCGGGCAGCAGCTCGAGCGCGGTGTCGAGGACCCGCGCCGGCCCGATGCCGAGCGGAAGGGTCTCCAGCAGCGCACCGAGCAGGTCGATGCCCTCGTCGATGTCCCAGGTGCGGGTCTCGACCAGGCCGTCGGTGTAGAGCAGCAGCACGCTGCCCGGAGACAGCACCGTGCTGCGCTCCTCCCAGTGGTCGCCGATCCCCAGCGGCGGACCGGTCTCGGTCTCGATCTGGTGGGCGACCCGGCGGTCCTCCACGTCCGTGAGCAGGAGCGGGGGCAGGTGGCCGGCCGAGGCCACCGTGGCGAGCTGCGCCTGGGAGTCGAGGTGGATCACCAGCACCGTCGCGAGGAGGTCGCTGCCGAGCCGTTCGAGGTAGTCCGCCGTGCGCGCCAGCACCCCCGCGGGCGGGTGGCCCTCCGACGCGGTGGCCCGGGCCACGGTGCGCAGCTGGCCCATCAGCGCCGCCGCCTGGACGTCGTGGCCCTGCACGTCGCCGACGACGAGCACGACCCCGTCGTCCACCTCGATCGCATCGAACCAGTCGCCGCCGACGTGCACGCCCGGGTCGCCGGTGCGGTAGCGGGCGGCCAGCTCGACCGGCCCGATCCGGCGCGGGATCTTCGGCAGCAGGCTGCGCTGGAAGGTGAGGCCGAGCGCACGTTCCTCGGCGAGCTCCTTCTCGCGCTCCTCGTCGAGCCGGCTTCGCTCGAGCGCGGTGCCGACCGTGCGCACGAGCACGTCGATCAGGTCCAGGTCGCTCTGCTGCGGCGCGCTGGGCTCGGGGTAGTACAGGGCGAACGTGCCGAGGACCCGGCCGCCGACCCCGACGATCGGGGTCGACCAGCACGCCTGGAGCCCCGCCTTGAGGGCGAGCTCGCGGAAGTCGTCCCACAGCGGGTCGGTGTTGATGTCGGTGACGATAACCTGGCTGCGCCGGAACGCCGCGGTGCCGCAGGAGCCGACCGCGGGGCCGATGTCCACACCGTCGATGGCCTCGTTGTAGTCCGGCGGGAGGCTGGGCGCGGCGCCGTGACGCAGGTGCTTGCCCGACTCGTCGACGAGCAGCACCGAGGCGAGCAGCCCGCCGGTCGAGACCCGCTCGACGACCCGGAGCAGCGCCTCGAGCGGCTCGGTGAGCGGCTGGCCGGCCGCGACGCCTTCGAGCAGGTCGAGCTGGGCCGCGAGCAGCTGCACGTCGCGGCCGTCAGCGCGGCGCAGGCGCGGGCGCAGCGAGGGCATGGTCATCGCCGATCGACTCTACGCGCAAGTCCGTCGTACTGACCACTTCGACCGCCCCCACTCGATTCGTCTGCGACCTCTCCGCTCAGCACCGACGAAACAGCGCAGCCGAATCGGGGTCAGCGCGAAGCGAGGGCCAGGACCGGGTCGAGCAGCCAGCCGGGGAGCACCGAGAACACCACGCCCGCGGTGAACGTCATGCCGATCGCGACGGCCACGCCGTTGGGCACGTTGTACGTCGAGGCGCCCTCGACCTCGGCGGGCCGGAACAGCTCGCGCAGCCACAGGGCGTAGTACACCAGCCCGATCGCGACATTCACCGCCATCACCACCGCCAGCCAGGTCACCGGGCCGGCGACGGCGTCGATGACCACGACTTTCGCGAGCAGACCGACGATCCCCGGCGGCAGCCCGGCCAGGGCCACCAGCGCGAACGCCAGCGCCCAGCCCGCGCCCGGCTCCTCGCGGACCAGCCCCCGGTAGTCGGCCAGCCGCTGGGCGGGGTGCCGGGTCCCCACGACCGCCGCGACGGCGAACGCCCCGAGGTTGATCACCGCGTAGACCGCGAGGTAGGCCGCCGAGGCCGACAGGGCTCCCGGCGCGGCCGCCGCGGCCCCGAACGGCACGAGCACGTAGCCGGCCTGCGCCACCGACGACCAGGCCAGCAGGCGTACGGCGTGCTGTTGGCGGAGCGCCAGCACGTTGCCGATCGTCATGGTCAGGGCCGCCAGCACCGCGAGCAGCGGCGCCCACACGTCCGCGATCCCGGACAGCCCGTAGGACAGCACGAGCAGCAGCCCGACGAACCCGGCGGCCTTGGAGACCACGGAGAGGTACGCCGCCACCGCGACCGGAGCGCCGACGTAGGTGTCGGGGACCCACATGTGGAACGGGACCGCGGCGACCTTGAAGGCCAGCCCCACGATCGTCAGCAGCGTGGCGGCGACGAGCACCTCCCGCGGCGCGCCGCCGGCGGCCACGGCGGAGGAGATCTGGGCGAGGTGCACCGAGCCGGTCGCGCCGTAGAGCAGCGAGATCCCCATCAGCATCACCGCGGTCGAGACCACCGAGACCAGGAAGAACTTCACCGCCGCCTCGGCGGCCCGGACGTCGCCCCGGCGCAGGCCGGCCAGCGCGAACGCCGGCAGCGAGACCACCTCGAGCGAGACCACCAGCGTGACCAGGTCGCGCGACGCCGCGATGGTCAGCGCACCTGTGGCCGAGCACAGCAGCAAGAAGTTCCACTCCCCCTGCGGGGTCCGGCCGTCGCGGACCGCGGCCGTCCCGAGCAGCGCCACCACCGCGGTGCCGAAGAGCGTGATCGCCCAGAACACCAGCGTCACCGGCTCGACCGTGAACGAGCACGGTGCCGGCCCCTGCAGCGGCTTCACGACGCAGAACGTGTTGCGGACCTCGTCGTGCAGGGCCAACGCGAAGCCGGCGGCGACGAGCACGGCAATGACGGTGAGCGTCCCCGGCACCAGCGCCATCCGCTGGGACCGGGGCGGCCCCGCTAACGCGTCCACGAGGAGCACGACCACGGCCGCGACCGCCCGGGTCAGCGGCGCGGCGACGGCCA
>JBQCEF010000108.1:0-2421 GCA_051960495.1 Nocardioides sp.
TCGGCGTGCAGGATCGCGTTGGTGACCAGCTCGGAGACCCCGAGCTCCGCGGCGTCGACCAGGTCGGTCCGGCCGAGTTCCTGGAGCTCCTCGCCGACCCACCGCCGGGCACGGCGCACCGATCGGGGGTCCGGATCGAGCACCAGCGCGGCGCTCATGCGGGTGCCCTCATGCCGGACAGGGGAAGCATGACCCACAGGCTATCGGTTCCGGGCCGCCTGTTCGGGGACCCCCGGCGCGGCGCGGAACAGCTCGAGCTCTGCCTGGTAGTAGCGGGTCGTCCGGCCCAGCGGCGCCATCCCGAGACGGCGGCACACCGCGAGGGAGGCCGTGTTGTCCGGGCGGACCACCGCGAACACCTCCTCGACACCGGCTGCGAACGCCCGGTCCATCACCGCTCCGGCGGCCTCACTGGCGTAGCCGCGGCCCCACGAGTCGGGGTGCAGGTGCCAGCCGACCTCCAGCTCGCCGTCGCCGTCGGGCAGGTGCACGAGGAGGACCGTGCCGACGACGACGCCGTCGTCCTTGCGCTCGACCGCCCACCGGCCCTGGCTGCGGTCCGCGGCGTTCAGCTCACCCCACCGGGCGATCCGGGCGTCGGCCTCGTGCCGATGCTGCATCGCGGCAGGCGCCGAGCCCAGCCACCGCGAGACCTCCCAGCGCCGGTAGATGTCGAAGAACCTGTCGGCCTCCTCCGGGCGCCAGTCCCGGACCAGCGTGCGTGGCGTCTCGGCGACGGGGTCAGCGGTCAAGGTGGCGGGCCCAGGCGAAGCAGAACAGGCCGTAGCAGGCGATCCCCGCCGCCATCGCCACGAGCAGAGGTGAGCCGAACGGCTGGTCGAGCACCTTGGTGAGCGCCTGGTCGAGACCACCGGACTTCTTCGGGTCGTGGGTCAGGGACGCGTAGAGGAACAGGGCCCCGACCAGCGCCAGTGCGATGCCCTTGGCGATGTAGCCGACCTTGCCGAACATGACGTAGGCGCGGCCGTCCTGGCCGGTGTTGCCGCGTACGTCGAGCTTGCTGCGGAACTTCTCCTTCCAGCCGCGCCACACCAGGGCGCCGCCGACGCAGATGATCCCGACGCCGACGAGGCCGACGAGCACGGCGCCGGCGGGCGCCGACATGAGCTTCGCGGTCCACGTGTCGGTGCTCTTGCCCGAGGACCCCGAACCGGTGGCGACCTTGAGCGCCGAGACTCCCAGCGACCCGTAGATGACGACCTTGGCCGCGGAGACGACCCGCTTCCAGGCGCGCTTGCCACCGTCCTCGTCCCGGTGGCCCACAGCAGCCTCGAGCGCCTGCCACACCACGAGTGCGGCGAAGCCGGCGGCGACGACGTACAGCAGGATCTGTCCGAGGCTGTTCTGGGCGAGCTGGTGCAGCGCGCCACTGGACGACGCCTTGCCCGACCGGTCGCCGAGCGCGAGCTGCACGGCGAGCCAGGCGATCAGCAGGTGCACGACGCCGTAGGAGACGAGCCCCACTCGCACCGCGTGATCGAGGAGGTCGCTGTTGTCGGTGATGCGGCCGACCCGATCCTTGGCCAGGGCTGCGTTCATGTGCGGGAACCTACTCCAGTCTGCTCGGTCTGCGGGGCGTCCCGACGGGGGCCCGAGCGGAGCGTTCCCCGAACGAGTAGAACTGACGAATGACAGACGCGAAGCTGGTGCTCGGTCCCCTGATGCGGTACGTCGACGAGACCTCGGCGGGCATCTGGGTGGAGACCGCCGATGCCGCGACGGTGACCGTGAGCGCCGGCGGCCGCTCGTGGTCGCACCCGACGTTCGCCGTGCACGGCCACCACTACGCGCTCGTCGAGGTGGAGGACCTGGAGCCCGGCAGCATCACGCCCTACGCGGTGCAGGTCGACGGCACGCAGGTGTGGCCCCCGGCGGACTCGACGTACCCGCCGAGCGTGATCGCCACGTTGAAGCCGGGCAAGCCGCTGCGGATGGCCTTCGGGTCGTGCCGCACCAGCGTTCCGCACGACGAGGAGGGCAACGCCAGCAACGGCGTCGACGCCCTGCGCGCGATGGCGTACCACCTGAGCCGCCCCGAGCGGCAGGAGGACGACTGGCCGCACCTCGTGGCCTTCCTCGGCGACCAGGTGTATGCCGACGAGACCTCCGAGGAGATGCAGGCCTACATCGCCTCGCGACGCAGCCTCGAGGAACCCCCGGGGGAGGAGCTCAAGGACTACGACGAGTACGCCCACCTGTACCTCCTGGCGTGGTCGGACCCGCTCAACCGCTGGCTGCTGTCCACCCTGCCGAGCGCGATGATCTTCGACGACCACGACATCCGCGACGACTGGAACACCTCGCTGTCGTGGCACCGCGAGATCAACGCCACGCCGTGGTGGCACGACCGCATCGTCGGCGGGCTCGCGTCGTACTGGGTCTACCAGCACCTGGGCAACC
>JBQCEF010000109.1:0-7381 GCA_051960495.1 Nocardioides sp.
TGATCACAGTGATGACGGGGATGCGGCGGTGCCGGCAGACCTGGAACAGCTTGAGCGTCTGCGGCTCGAGTCCCTTCGCCGCGTCGACGAGCATCACCGCCGCGTCGACGGCCGACAGCACGCGGTAGGTGTCCTCGGAGAAGTCGGCGTGGCCGGGGGTGTCGACGAGGTTGACGACATGGTCGTCGTACGCGAACTGCAGCGCGGCGGACGTGATCGAGATCCCGCGCGCCCTCTCCATCTCCATCCAGTCCGAGACGGTGCTGCGCCGGCCGGCCTTGCCGTGCACCGCGCCGGCCTCGGAGATCACCCGGGCGTGCAGGGCGAGCGCCTCCGTGAGCGTCGACTTGCCCGCGTCGGGGTGGCTGATCACTGCGAAGGTACGGCGGCGCCGCGACTCGGCCAGCACCTTGTCCTGGTCGGCCGCGACCGTGAGGTTCTCGGTGCTGGTCACTGGGCCTGCCTCGCCTTGACGATCTTCTTCTGCCGGTTGATCTCGCGCCGCAGGTCCGCGGCGAACCCCTCGGCCACCTCGAGCCGGCGCTGCAGCTGCTCCACCCGCTCGTCCGCGTCGCGCCGGTGGGCCTCGAGCCGGGCGATCAGGTCGTCGCGCCGGGCGCCGTCCGGTGCGGCATCGAGCTCGTCGAGGACCGCCAGCACGTCACGCATCTCGTCGAGGGAGAAGCCGAGCGGCTTCATCCGCCGGATCAGCAGCAGCCGGGCCACGTCGCTCTCGGCGTAGAGCCGGAACCCGCCCGCGGTGCGGCCGGACGGTGTGACCAGCCCGACCTCCTCGTAGTACCGGATGGTGCGCAGGCTCAGCCCGGTGCGCTCGGCGACCTCGCCGATCTGTGCGTGCTGGAGCCCCATGGGCGCGACTCAACTCCTGGACGTGAGGGGATTCCTCCCAGGCTAACCTGACGCCACGGCAGAGTCATATCGGCGAGGCGGCACCCGGTATCCTGGTGGTGGTGCGCCGGGAAGTCTGGTCGGCAACGTCCCCGACCGACCCCTGACCAGGAGACTTCCCCCGTGACTGACACCACCGATCGAAGGACCCTGCTCGCCCGCGGCTCGTGGGCCGAGGCCAGCCGGATCGCCGGCGTCCTGCGCAGCGAGACCGTCGGCGGCGCCCTGCTGCTCGCCGCCACCGTGCTGGCGATGCTCTGGGCGAACTCGCCCTGGTCCGGCTCCTACACCGACCTGCGCGACTTCAAGGTCGGCCCGGCCGCGCTGCACCTCGACCTGTCCCTGGGCACCTGGGCCGCCGACGGCCTGCTCGCCGTGTTCTTCTTCGTGGTCGGGCTCGAGCTCAAGCGCGAGTTCGTCGCCGGCGACCTGCGCGACCCCCGGCGCGCCGCGCTCCCGATCCTCGCGGCCGCCGGGGGGATGGTCGTGCCCGCGCTGATCTACGTCGCGGTGAACCTCGGCGGCGGTGGCGCGCTGTCCGGCTGGGCCATCCCGACCGCCACCGACATCGCCTTCGCGCTGGCGATCCTCGCCGTGATCAGCACCCACCTGCCGACCGCGCTACGCACGTTCCTGCTCACTCTCGCCGTCGTCGACGACCTGTTCGCGGTGACGATCATCGCGATCTTCTACACCCACGAGCTGCACCTGCTCCCGCTCGCGGCCGCTCTGGTGCCGCTGGCGCTGTTCACGTGGGCCGTGCAGCGCCGGATCCGCTCCTGGTGGCTGCTGCTGCCGCTGGCCGCGCTCACCTGGGGGCTCGTCCACGCGTCCGGCGTGCACGCGACGATCGCCGGGGTGCTGCTGGGGTTCGCGGTGCCGGTGCTCCGCAGCCAGGCCGCCGGTGGCCCCGAGGCCGGCCCCGGTCTCGCCGAGCACTTCGAGCACCTGGTCCGGCCGATCTCCGCCGGGTTCGCCGTGCCCGTCTTCGCCTTCTTCGCCGCGGGTGTGACCATCGGCGGCCTGTCCGGGCTCACCGAGGCGCTGGGCGACCCGGTGGCGCTGGGCATCGTCTGCGGACTGGTCGTCGGCAAGACCGTCGGAGTCTTCGGCACGACGTACGTCATGTCGAAGGTGACCCACGCCAACCTCGACCCGGACCTGCGCTGGCTCGACGTCCTGGGGGTCGCGATGCTGGCCGGCATCGGCTTCACCGTGTCGCTGCTGATCGGTGAGCTCGCGTTCGCCGACGACGCCGACACGGTCGAGCGGGTGAAGGTCGCCGTGCTGACCGGGTCGGTGCTCGCCTCGACGCTCGCCGCCGTGCTCCTGCGCGCCCGCAACCGGGCCTACGCCAGGATCCACGAGCAGGAGAGCCTCGACTCCGACGCCGACGGCGTCCCGGACGTCTACGAGGCCCGCTGACACCCGTGCGTCGAGCCCGGCGGTGGGCTAGGTTGCGGCCGTGACCGAGGACCTCGACAGGCTCGCGCTGGTGGTGGTCGACGCCCAGCGCGGGTTCGACGACGCCGGGTTCTGGGGCCCGCGCAACAACCCGGCCTGCGACGACAACATCGCCCGCCTGGTCGCGGAGTGGTCAGCGCTCGGCCGTCCGCTGGTCTACGTCCGTCACGACTCCGAGGAGCCGGATTCGCCGTTGCACCCGGGCTCGCCGGGCAACGCGCTGAAGGACTACCTGCGCACCGAGCCGGACCTCCTGGTCACCAAGTCGGTGAACTCCTCCTTCCACGGCTCCCCCGACCTGCACGCCTGGCTGGAGGGCGCCGGTCTCGACGGCATCGTGGTCTGCGGCATCACGACCAACCACTGCTGCGAGACGACGGCGCGCGTGGGCGGCAACCTCGGGCACCGCGTGCTGTTCGCCATCGACGCGACGCACACGTTCGACCGCACCGGACCCGACGGCGCCCTCGTCACCGCCGACGAGCTGGCCCGCGTGACGGCGACGAACCTGCACGGGGAGTTCGCCGAGGTGGTCCGCACCGGGGACCTGCTGCGGTAGCAGCGCGCTGGCTACTGTCGAGGGATGGCACGCACCCCAGCAGGACGGCGCATCGCCGTGGCGGGCGCGACCGGGTTGATCGGCTCCCAGGTCGTGCAGCACGCCACGGGCCTCGGGCACGTCGTGGTCGGCCTCAGCCGCACGCAGGGCGTGGACCTGACCGACCCCCCGGCCATCGGCGACCGGCTCCAGGGGATGGACGCCGTCATCGACGTGACGCGCTCCCCCTCCATGAACCAGGACGAGGCGGTGGAGTTCTTCACCACCGTGGCGACCAAGCTGGGAGCGGCCGCGCGCACGGCCGGAGTGCCGCGCACCGTCGTGCTGTCCATCGTGGGCATCGAGCAGAGCCAGGACTTCGGCTGGTACGTCGCGACGCTCGCCCACGAGCGCGCGACACGGGAGCAGGCCCCGGGGCCCCGGGTCCAGCGAGCCACCCAGTTCCACGAGTTACCGGGCCAGGTTCTCGAGCGGTCACGCCAGGGCGGCCGCGCGGCGATCATGGACATGCCGACCCAACCCGTGGCCTCCGCCGAGGTCGCGAAACTACTGGTCGACCTCGCCACCGACGACGGACACGGTGACCTCGAGGTCGCCGGTCCCCGCCAGGAGAACCTGGTCGACCTGGTGCGCCGGCTGGTCGCGCTCCGCGGCGAGCAGACCGAGATCGTGCCCGCGCCGGCGCCCGCCAGCATGGCCGGCGGGTCCGTGCTTCCGGGCGCCGATGCCTTGATCCGCGGTGTCGACTGGCAGACCTGGGCAGCCGGATGAGGCAGCTTCGCACCGTCGGGCACGGCACCCTCGCCGAGGCGGACTTCGCCGAGCTGCTGCAGCGGGCGGGCGTGCAGGACGTCGTGGACATCCGGTCGTTCCCCGGCAGCCGGCGCAACCCCCAGTTCGGGCGGGACGAGATGGCTCGCTGGCTCCCGCAGGCAGGCCTGGGCTACTCGTGGGCGCCGGCGCTGGGTGGACGGCGCAGGTCGTCGGCGGAGTCGGAGCACGTCGCCCTGCGCCACGACGCCTTCCGGGCCTACGCCGACCACATTGAGAGCGAGGAGTTCCGCGCCGGGGTCCGCGACCAGCAGGCGATGGGCGAGCAGGTCGCGGTCATGTGCAGCGAGTCCGTGTGGTGGCGCTGCCACCGCCGGCTGGTCGCCGACCACCTCACCCTCCTCCACGGGGTGGAGGTCCTGCACGTGATGCACGACGGTCGCTGTCCGCCGCACCAGCCGACCGACGGCGTCCGGGTGGTGGGCGACCGCCTGCTCTACGACGTACTGCCCGACCAGGTCTGATCGGGTCTGACCACCGATCTTCGGCGGAGCCGCCCTAGGCCGTTCGACCCTGCTCGCGGGCCCCCATTTGCGAGGATCATGGATACACGGGGCGCAGGGCCCGGGAGGGCGGATGGTTCACGAGCACAGCCAGTCTGGCAACGTCGAGGTCGACGGCCATCCGGTGCTGCTCACCATCCGTCACCCGCTCGCGATGGTGTACGGCGGCGGGGGCGTGTTCGGGATCGCCTACACCGCCGGCGTCGCGGCGGGCCTCGCCGACGCGGGGATCCCGGTGGCGACCGCGCCCGCCCTGGGGACCTCGGCCGGGTCCTGGACCGCGTCCGGCCTGGCGCTCGGCCTCACCTACGACGACTTCCGGCCGGTGCACTCGCCGCGGGTCCCCACCCGGCAGTACGGCGTCCTGGCGGCGATCGGCCGCGAGCTGTTCGGCGAGGCGACCCATCCGCTGGTGACCGTGTCCGCCGTCGGGCTGCGCAACGGCCGTCGCTACCTGCTCGACGGTGCCCGGCACCCGTTGGCCGACCTCGTCGCCGCGTCGTCGGCGGTGCCGGGGCTGCTTCCTCCGCACCGGGTCGACGGGCGGCTTTACGTCGACGGCGGCATGTGGTCGGCGACCTCGATCGACGCCGCCGCGGAGGCGGACCACGTGATCGTGGTGGCTCCGCTCGCGGGCGTGGTGGCCGGCCCGCTCGGGCGGACCGCGGGGATGCTGCTGGAGCGGGAGCTGCGCCGCTGGCGGCAGCGGCACCCGGGCGCGATGGTGACGCTGATCCGGCCCAACCGGGCGATGGCCCGGATCGTGGGGATCCGGCCGTTGGCGCTGTTCGACGATGAGCGCGCGCACGCGATCTACCCGCTCGCCTACGAGCAGGGCCTGCGTCGCGGCGAGGTGCTGCTCCGGCCTGCCAGGATCCCCGGACCCGCGGCCTGACCGGGACCTTGGGCCCACCGGCATAGTCCGGACACCGACCGGTTCGTCCCCACATCGTGCTATTGCCCCGGAGAAGCCTGCGGGATGGGGTGGTGTGACGCATGTGACGCACGATCGATTACGGAGGGAACCCCCACATGAGGCTCATTCGCGCGACCGCCGGCAAGGCCGTCGCCGCGGGCGCCACGCTCGCGATCCTCGCCGCGCCCCTGGCGCTGAGCACGACCTCGGCCTCGGCCGACACCCAGGCCCGAGCCGCGCGGCCGGCGCTGAAGGTGATGACGCGCAACCTGTACCTCGGCACCGACATCATGCGGCCGATCGTGGCGATCCAGGACAAGCAGGACGCCCCCATCCCCGAGCTGCTCACCGCGCTGGCGAACGCGACCGACACCGCGCGCGCGATCGTCGACCAGACCGACTTCGGCACCCGTGCCGGTCTGCTCGCCGACGAGATCGCGGGCGAGCAGCCCGACCTGGTCGGCCTGCAGGAGGTCGCCCTGTGGCGCAGCGGGCCGCTGCAGCTGGCCCAGGCAGCGACCCCCAACGCCACCGACGTGGACTACGACTTCCTCGCGATGCTGCGCCAGGAGCTGAAGACCCGGGGCGTCCCCTACCGTCCGGTGAGCGTCAACTGGCTGTCGGACGTGGAGGCCCCGTCGTTCGGCGGAACCATCCAGGCTCCGACCAACCCGCGCGACGTACGCCTGACCATGCGCGACGTGATCCTCAAGCGCGTCGGGAGCGACGTGAAGATCCGCAATCATCACGAGAAGACCTACCGGGCCGGCATCGACATCAGCATCGCGGGCAAGAAGCTGAACTTCACCCGCGGCTACCAGTGGGTCAACGCGACCCGTGACGGCCAGAAGTTCCGCTTCATCAACACCCACCTGGAGGCCTTCAGCTCCGACGTGGCCTACGCCGAGGCGCAGCAGCTGCTGGCCGGACCGGGCGACTACAAGGGCACGACGATCCTGGTCTGCGACTGCAACTCCGACCCGCTGAACCAGAGCGTGAAGACCGGCATCGACACGCTGCCGCACTCGGAGCCGTACTGGTTGATCACCGGCAAGCACGACTTCAACGACACGTGGCTGCAGTACAAGCCGGCCCGGTTCGGCTGGACGTCGGGGCTGACCGAGACCGTCGACGACCCGGACGCCAGCAACTTCGACCACCGGATCGACATGGTCTTCGCCCGGACCGGCAGCGGTGCGCCGCTCAAGGTCGTCGGCGGGGACGTCACCGGCAACACGCTGGCCTCGACGGACCCGGCCACCGGCCTGTGGCCGTCGGACCACGCCGGCGTCGTGATGCGGCTGCGCGGCCTGGGCCGCAGCTGAGCAGGTGAGGAGGCGCCGGCTCGGCCCTGCTCCGCGTGAGGAAGCGCCGGGCCGGCGCTTCTGCGCGCGAGGAGGCGCCGGGTCGGCGTTCAGGTTGTTGTCAGGCGCGGTGGGAAACCCTGGGAGAGTCACCCCAGGTGGCCTGCACTCGCACCCACGAGGCCCCGGGCCCCGCACCGATGAGGAGAGCACGTGTTCGACCTGATCAACGGCCTGCCCATCCACCCGCTGGTGGTCCATGCCGTGGTGGTCCTGCTGCCGCTCGCCGCGCTCGGCACGATCGCCATCGCGGTGCGCCCCGGCTGGCGGCGCACCTACGGCTGGCTCGTCGTCGCCGCCGGCGTGATCACCATCGTGCTGCTCCCGGTGGCGACGAGCAGCGGCGAGGCGCTCGAGGAGCGCGTGGGCAGCCCCGGCGAGCACGCCGAGATGGGCGAGACGCTGATCTGGCTCACCATCCCGATGGTGCTGCTCGCCGCGGCACTGGTGTGGTTCGACCGCCGGCCGAACCCCAAGATCGACGGACGGCTGCTCAAGGCGGTCCCGGTGCTGGCGATCGTCGCCGCGATCGTCTGCAGCGTGCAGGTCTACCGGGTCGGCGACTCCGGCGCCCGGGCGGCGTGGGCCGAGCGGGTCGGCTCGTCCTCGTCGGCGAGCGCCGACTCGGATGACGGATGACCTGACCGGGCCCGCGGTCCCCCGGCCCGCGGACCACCCCGCGCCCTACGCTGAGGGCGTGGCCCGGATCGGCATCTGCGAGGACGACCCCGCGATCCGGCGCGTCCTCGCCGAGGGCCTGCGGATGGCCGGCCACGAGGTGGTCGCCGCGCACGACGGCGCCGAGGCGATGCGGCTGTTCGCGACCGCCGAGGAC
>JBQCEF010000110.1:0-3632 GCA_051960495.1 Nocardioides sp.
TCGATCACGACGTCGGCACCGAATCCCCCGGTCAGCTCCTGCACGGCGTCGACGGTGTCGGATTCCGTGGCGTTGACGGTGTGCGTTGCGCCGAGTTCGCGGGCCCACTCAAGCTTTCGCGGGTCGCGGTCGACGGCGATGATCGTGCCCGCCCCGGCGAGCGCCGACCCGGCGACCGCTGCTGCGCCGACACCGCCGCAGCCGATGACCGCGACGGACTTGCCGCGGCCAACGCTTCCGGTGTTGATCGCGGCGCCGAGCCCGGCCATCACGCCGCAGCCGAGTAGGCCGACCGCCGCCGGGCGGGCGGACGGGTCGACCTTGGTGCACTGGCCGGCGTGCACGAGCGTCTTCTCGGCGAACGCACCGATCCCCAGGGCGGGGGTCAGCTCGGTGCCGTCCTCGAGCGTCATCTTCTGCGCCGCGTTGAAGGTGCTGAAGCAGTACCACGGCTCGCCGCGCCGGCAGGCCCGGCAGTCCCCGCACACCGCCCGCCAGTTCAGTACGACGAAGTCGCCGGGGGCCACGTCGGTGACGCCCTCCCCGACCGACTCCACGACCCCGGCCGCCTCGTGGCCGAGCAGGAACGGGAAGTCGTCGTTGATGCCGCCCTCCCGGTAGTGCAGGTCGGTGTGGCAGACGCCGCAGGCCTGCACCTGCACCACCGCCTCGCCCGGTCCCGGGTCCGGCACCAGCACGGTCTCCAGCGACACCGGCGCGCCCTTGGAGCGGGCCACGACACCTTGCACCTGCTGCATCGATCCTCCTGCACTCGACGTTTCCCGACGGGGTCCGTTCACCCTACTGACCGTCCGATAGGCCCGGTTCGTCGCCGCGATCCGCACCGAATGCAACCCGCGGGCGCCAATCCGCGTCTTGGGGGCGGAGAAGGCGGAAGGATGGTGAGGAGAGGTGCAGCTCGTGGCAGAGAGGGGGTCAGGCGTGGCGACGAAGGCGGAGGACCAGGCGGCGCGCAGGGACGCCGACTTCGCGGCGTACATGTCGGCCCGACAGCCCAGCCTGCTGCGCACGGCGTACCTCCTCACCGGCGACCAGCACACCGCCGAGGACCTCGTGCAGACCGCGCTGGCCAAGCTCTACCTGGCCTGGGACAAGGTCCAGGACCGCGGGCTGATCGACGGCTACGTCCGCCGGATCCTCGTCAACGAGAACAACTCGCTGTGGCGGCGCGCCTGGAAGAAGCGCGAGGTCACCACCGACGCCGTGCCGGACCACCAGAGTGTGGTCGACGCGCCCGACGACGGCCGCAGCGCCGCCCTGTGGGAGTTCGTGCAGACGCTCCCCCGCAAGCAGCGCGCGGTGGTCGTGCTGCGCTACTACGAGGACCTCAGCGAGGCGGAGGTCGCCGACATCCTCGGCATCTCCGTCGGCACCGTGAAGTCCCAGTCCAGCCGCGCGCTCGCCGCCCTGCGGTCCCGCGTCCACACCCAGCCACTACTCGCCCGCGACGGGGAGGAGGAGAGATGAGCCACCACGACGAGCGCGACCTGCTCACCAACGAGCTGCGGCAGCGCAGCGCGGGCATCGGCGGCCACCCGATCGGCCTCGACGACGTCCGCGACCGGGCGCGCAGCATCCGGCGCCGGCGCAACGCGGTCCGCGGCGTGGTGGCCGCGGTCGTCCTCGCCGTCGCCGTGCCGGTCGGCCTCTCGACGACCGACCTGCTCGGCACCGGCCAGGACGCGCCACCGCCGGCGGCAAGCAACACTCCGAACCCGTCCCCTAGCCCGTCGGAGCCCGCGCCGACGCCGCAGGCCGACGGCTCGTTCCCGCTGACCGTGCACGGCTTGAAGCAGGGTGCCCCGGCGGGCATCCCGTACGTCGACGCCGACGCGACCCGGCTCGTCACCCCCGACGGGGCCGTCGACCTGCCCGAGGCCTACTCGATGATCACGCCCTACAACGGCGGCTGGCTGGCCATCGGGTCCTCGCAGCACCCCGGCAAGGTGATCATGCTCGACGCCGGGATGAACGTGACCCACACCGACCCGGCCGGCGGCAGCGCCCTGGCGGTCAGCCGGGACGGTACGCACGTCGCCTACGTGGTCCGGGAGAGCAAGAACCAGGTCATGCTCGTCAACGCGCCGACCGACGGCACCGACCCGGTCACCTGGCAGTTCGAGCTCCCCGACGGTGAGACGCTCGACCCGGTCGGGTTCCTCGACGACGACAGCGTCGTCTACAGCAGCGACACGTTCGAGACGATGGGCGTGGCCCGGACCGGCGGCGAGACCACCCCGGTCGTGGGGCTTCGCCGGATCGACGACGCCTCGGAGGCGACCGGGCTGGTCACCGGGCTCGTTTCCTACGGCACCGACGGCGGCTGCTCGGGCGTGATGGACCCACAGGCCGGTCAGCTGCTGTGGAAGAGCTGCGACTACTCGAACCTCCGGTTCAGCCCGGACGGGCGCTACGTCGTCGCGGACGCGTCGTACTTCGACGGGCCCGGCTCGCCGACGCTCACCGTGCTGGACGCCGTCACGGGGAAGGTCGTCGTGGCCTTCAAGCCGACCGCACGCCGGACCGTCGTCGGCGTCTCGCAGGCGGCGTGGGAGAGCGACGACACGGTGCTCGCCTACGTCGACGAGGGCGGCGACCAGGCCATGGTCCGGCTCCGGCTCGATGGCTCGGCCGAGCGGGTCACCGACGTGGTGACGGTCAACGACATGGTGGTGAAGTACTGGTTCGCCGAGACGACGCGCTTCTGACCCTAGGCTGAGCCCATGGCGGTCAACCGGAGTCGCAAGGCCACGATCGCCCGCCGCCGCAAGCGCCGGATGGCCCGCGTCGAGCACGACCTCAGCGTCGAGCAGTGGGCGGCGCTGCAGGAGGCGTGGGGCGGGTGCGCCTACTGCGGCGCGGCGGACCGGCCGTTGCAGCGTGACTGCGTGCTGCCGATCTCGCGCGGCGGTCGCTACACGCTGGACAACATCGCGCCGGCCTGCGGACCGTGCAACGCCAGCAAGTGCAACGACGAGGTCACCGGGTGGCTGCGGCGCAAGAAGTACGACGAGCGCGCGTTCCTGGTGCGCCACCACGAGATCCGGTCCGCGCTGGCGCTGCGCTTCCCGGCCTGACCGCCTACGCCTCGAGGTCGGGGTCAGGCCGGCTGCGCGGTGACCTCGGTGACCGGCATCGAGGAGTCCGCCGGCAGGTCCAGCGCCGACGGGTTCCGGCCGCGAGCGACCAGCTCGGACCCGAGCGCGGCCACCATCGCTCCGTTGTCGGTGCACAGCCCGGGCCGCGGCACCCGCACCCGGATCCCCTTGGCAGCGGCCCGCTCCTCGGCCAGCACCCGCAGCCGCGAGTTCGCCGCGACCCCGCCGCCGATGAGGATGTCGTCGATCCCCTCGGCCGCGGCCGCGTCGACCGCCTTGCGGGTGAGCACGTCGCAGACCGCCTCCTGGAAGGACGCCGCGACGTCGGCCACCGGCACCGGTTCCCCGGACCGCTCGCGGGCCTCGACCCACCGGGCGACCGCGGTCTTCAGCCCCGAGAACGAGAAGTCGAACCGGTGCCGCTCCAGGTCGCGTCGCGAGGTCAGCCCGCGCGGGAAGTCGATCGCCACCGAGGACCCGGACCGGGCCTCGCGGTCGATGTGCGGCCCGCCG
>JBQCEF010000111.1:0-8660 GCA_051960495.1 Nocardioides sp.
AGCCCGCATGACCGATCTGACGCTGCGCGCGACCGAAGACTGCCGCTACGACCTCGTCTCCCTGGGCGAGGTGATGCTGCGGCTGGATCCTGGGGAAGGACGCATCAGGACGGCTCGCAGCTTCACCGCGTGGGAGGGCGGCGGGGAGTACAACGTCGCCCGGGGCCTGCGCCGGTGTTTCGGCCTCCGGACCTCGGTCGTGACCTCGCTCGCGGACAACCCGATCGGGAGGCTGGTCGAGGACCTGGTGCTCCAAGGTGGCGTCGACACTTCGCAGATCCGTTGGGTGCCGTACGACGGGGTGGGGCGCGACGTGCGGAACGGCCTGAACTTCACCGAGCGCGGGTTCGGCATCCGTGGGGCCGTCGGCGTTCCGGACCGGGGACACACCGCCGCCAGCCGGATGCGCCCCGGCGACGTCGACTGGGACTGGATCTTCGGTGTCGAGGGTGCGCGGTGGTTCCACACGGGCGGTATCTTCGCCGCACTGTCGGAGAGCGCCGCCGAAGTCGCAGCGGAGGCGATGGAGGCGGCCCAGCGGCACGGCACCAAGGTCTCCTACGACCTGAACTACCGGCCGAGCCTCTGGAAGGCCGTCGGCGGCCACGCTCGCGCCCAGGAGGTCAACAAGGCACTGGCGCCGTTGGTTGACGTGATGCTCGGCAACGAGGAGGACTTCACCGCTTGCCTCGGGTTCGAGGTGCCCGGGACCTCGACGGATCTCAGCCACCTCGACGTCGCGGGCTTCCGCAGCATGCTCGCCGAGGTGACCGCGGCTTACCCGAACCTCTCGGTGGTCGCGACCACGCTGCGCACCGTGCGGAGCGCGACGGTGAACGACTGGGGCGCAGTCGGTTGGTCCCGGGAAGCGGGGTTCGTCGAGGCGGCCCAACGCGACGGCCTGGAGATCCTCGACCGTGTCGGTGGAGGCGACAGCTTCGCCTCGGGCCTGATCTACGGGATCCTCTCCGGCCGCTCGCTGGCCGAGGCGCTCGAGTACGGCGCTGCGCACGGTGCCCTCGCGATGACCACGCCGGGGGACACCTCCATGGCGACCCTCGCCGAGGTCGAGGCGCTGGTGGCCGGCCACGGGGCCCGGGTCCAGCGCTGACCGAGTCGTCCAAGCTCGGAGCGTGAGAGGCGCGGAGGCAGTGGTTTCGAGACGCTCGCTGCGCTCGCTCCTCAACCACCGGACTGCGCTCGCTCCCTTCGAGACGGGCTCGTCCCTCGCCCTCCTCAGGGCACCGCCTCAACCACCGGACTGCGCTCGCTCCCTTCGAGACGGGCTCGTCCCTCGCCCTCCTCAGGGCGCCGGGTCAGCCGACGGTGGGGGTGGTGCGGGCGACGATCGAGGCCAGGTCGGTCCCGCGCGGCAGGGTGCCGAGTGTGCCGCCGTACTCCGTCCCGAGCCGGGTGGCGCAGAACGCGTCGGCCACCGCCGCCGGGGCGTGCTGCACCAGCAGTGCCCCCTGCAGGCAGGCCGCCATGGTCCCGGCCAGCCGCCGAGCACCGACCTCGAGCGCCGAGGTGTCGGCCAGCGTCTCCAGCACCGACTCGATCGCCCGGTCCAGCCGCGGGTCCTCGCCGCGCGCCCGGCCGACCTCGGTGATCCAGGCGTTCAGCGCCTCGGGCTCGCGCGACAGCGCGCGCAGCACGTCGAGCGCGTTGACGTTGCCCGAGCCCTCCCAGATCGAGTTCAGCGGCGACTCCCGGAACAGCAGCGGCATCCCGGACTCCTCGACGTAGCCGTTGCCGCCCAGGCACTCCAGCGCCTCCGCGACCATCATCGGCGTCCGCTTGCACACCCAGTACTTCGCGAGCGGCAGCGCGATCCGCCGCAGCGCCGCCTCGTGCGGGTCGTGCAGGTCGTCGACGGCCGCGGCCAGCCGGATGGCCAGGGCCGTCGCTGCCTCGGACTCCACGGCGAGGTCGGCGATCACGTTCTGCATCAGCGGCTTGTCGGCGAGCAGCCCGCCGAACGCCGACCGGTGGGCGACGTGCCACGACGCCTCGGCCAGCGCCCGCCGCATCAGGGACGCCGAGCCGAGCACGCAGTCTAGCCGGGTGGCCGCGACCATCTCGATGATCGTCCGCACGCCGCGACCCTCGTCACCCAGCCGCTGCGCCCAGGTGGTGCGGAACTCGAGCTCCGAGGAGGCGTTCGACCGGTTGCCGAGCTTGTCCTTCAGTTGCACCACGTCGAGCTGGTTGCGCGTCCCGTCGGGCAGCACCCGCGGTACGACGAAGCAGGTGAGCCCGCCCTCGGCCTGCGCCAGCACCAGGAACATGTCGTTCATCGGCGCCGAGGTGAACCACTTGTGGCCGGCCAGGGTGTACTCGCCGTCCACCGCGGTCGGCGTCGCGGTCGTGACGTTGGCCCGCACGTCGGAGCCGCCCTGCTTCTCGGTCATGCCCATCCCCGCGAGCGCGCCGGACTTCGCCTCCACCGGCCGCACCCCGAAGTCGTACGACGGGGCCGCGAGCTTGGGCGTCCACTCCTTGGCCACCGAGTCGTCCACCCGCAGGGCCGGGATCGCCGCGTAGGTCATCGAGATCGGGCAGCCGTGGCCCGGCTCGGTCTGCGACCACGCGAAGAAGCCGGCCGCCCGCCGCACGTGCGCGTGCGGGCTCTCCGAGGTCCACGGGGCGGCCTGCAGGCCGTGGCCGACGCCGCGCTCCATCAACCAGTGCCACGAGGGGTGGAACCGCACCTCGTCGACCCGGTTGCCGTAGCGGTCGTAGGGGACCAGCTCGGGCTCGAACCGGTTGGCGAGCATGCCGTGCTCGCGGGCCTCCGCCGAGCTCGCCTCGGCACCGAGGGGGGTGAGGTCGTCGACGACCTCGGCGGACGCGTGCCGGGTGACGGCCTCGACGAGAGCCACGTCCGAGGTGACCGCGTTGTGATCGACCAGGGGCGGGACCTGGTTCGTGGTTGAGCGGATATCGGCTGCCATGTGGCTACCGTAGAGCCATGCCAGCAGACTCGGAGGCCGTAGGGGCTCCCGAGCTTCCCCGCTGGCAGGTCGCGCGCGACACGGTGTGGCGGCTGGTGGTGTCCACGGTCGGCACCTGCTTCCGCAACCGGGTGACCGGCCTGGCCGCCGAGGCGGCGTTCTTCGCGCTGCTCTCGCTGCCGCCGCTGATCTTCGGGCTCGCCGGCTCGATCGGCTACGTCTTCGACAACTTCAGCCAGGCGCAGGTCGAGCAGGTCCGCAGCTCGATCCTCGAGCTGGCGTCGCGGGCGCTGACCGAGCCGACCGTCAACACCGTCATCAAGCCCACGCTCAACGACGTGCTCGGTCCCGGCCGGTTCGACGTGATCTCGATCGGCTTCATCCTCGCCCTGTGGTCCGGCTCGCGCGCACTGAACGTCTTCGTCGACACGATCACGATCATGTACGGACTGGGCGGCCATCGCGGCGTCGTACGCACCCGGGTGCTGTCGTTCTCGCTCTACGTCATGGGCCTGGTCACCGGGGTCGTCACGCTGCCGCTCGTGGTCGCGGGCCCCAAGCTCGTGGACAAGGCTTTGCCACCGCAGGCCGACTTCGTCAACGAGCTCTACTGGCCCACCGTGATCGTGCTGTGCATCTGCTTCCTGGCGACGCTCTACCACGTGTCGGTGCCGGTGCGGACCTCGTGGCGCTACAACATCCCGGGTGCGGCGCTCACCATGGTGTTCTGGATCTTCGGGTCCTACCTGCTGCGCGCGCTGCTCACCGCGACGGCGGGGGAGTCGACCTCGATCTACGGCCCGCTGGCCGCGCCGATCGTCGTGCTGCTGTGGCTCTACCTGCTCTCGATCGCGGTGCTGATCGGGGCGGCGGTCAACGCCGCGTTCGACCGGGTGTGGCCCGAGAGCGAGACCGCCCGCGCACGGCTCGAGATGGTCCGCAAGCTGCGGCTCAAGGCGATGATCCCGCGGCTGCGCCGACTGCAGGAGGAGAACGAGAAGTTCCCCGACGTGGCCGAGGACACCATGGTGCTCACCCGGTACGACGAGGGCCGCGCGCACGACGAGACCGCCGATGCCCTCGACGGGTCGCGCGCCGACCAGCAGCCGGCACGTCCCGGGCGGCGCCGCCGGACCTGACCCGGGATCAGCCCGCCGGCACGATGTTCTGGTTGTGCCGGAACACGTTGTCGGGGTCCCACACCTGTTTGACCTGCTGCAGCCGGGCGTACTTCTCCGGGCCGTAGGCCGCCTCCACGCGCCCGGGCCCCTCCTCCCCGATGTAGTTGAGGTAGACCCGGCCGGTGGTCCAGGGCCGCATCGCCTCCGCCATCGTCCGGGTGTGCCGGATGTTCACGTCGTCGTCGGCAGGGTCGGACCAGAGCGACAGGTAGTGCACGTTGAACGGGGCCGTGCGCTGCCCGAACGCGGTGGCGTCGTCGGGAACCCGCGCGATCGCCCCGCCGCCGGCCACGAGGAGCACCTGGGACATCGGTGACCGTGGCGCCGTGGCGTGAGAGACCAGCGTGTCGATCGCCTCGTCGGTCAGGGACGTGAGGAAGTCCGCCGACCAGTAGTTGCGCATCCCGTGCGGGTTCGCCTGGTCGACCAGCTGCTGCACGGCCACGTAAGGCATGGGCTGCACGAGGTTGACCGCCGGAGGGCCGTACTCCAGCAGCGGCGCCAGGACGTCCGCGCCCCGGTCCGGGTCGCCGGCGTAGCAGACGATCACGCCGACGACGGGCTGCCCGCGGACCGGCTCGGGGACGAACGGCAGCGGCGGTGCCGTGATGAACGCGATCCCGGAGCCGATCTCGTCCGGGGCGTCGGTCATGAAGCCGCGCCAGAACCGCACCAGGCTGCGCGCCGCGGACGCTGGGTACATCAGCATCCCGCCGAGGACCGTGGGGCCGACCGGGTGAAGCTGGAAGAGGAAGTCGGTCGCCACACCGAAGTTGCCGCCGCCGCCACGCATCGCCCAGAACAGGTCCGGGTTCATGGTCGCCGAGGCCGTCACGACCCGGCCGCCCGCGGTGACCACCTCCGCCTCCAGCAGGTTGTCGCAGGTGAAGCCGAACGCGCGCTCCAGCCAGCCGCTCCCGGAGCCGAGGGCCAGGCCGCCCACGCCCGTCGAGGAGACCCGGCCGCCGGTCACCGCGAGCCCGAACTCCTGGGTGGCGGCGTCCACGGCACCCCAGGTGGCGCCCCCGCCGACCCGGACGGTCCGGGCCACCGGGTCGACCACGACGCGGTCGAGCCGGCGCAGGTCGATGCACACGCCCCCGTCGACCACCGCCGACCCGGTCACGCCGTGCCCGCCGCCGTACACCGACACCGGCAGCGACTCCTGGCGGGCCGCGAGGAGTGCGGCCGCGACGTCGGCGGCGTCGGTGCACCGCATGATCCGGGTGGGGCGCCGGTCGACCATGCCGTTGAAGACTCGGCGGGCCTCCTCGTAGCCCTCGGCTCCCGGCATCAGCACGGTCCCCTTGAACGCGGGCGCGGTGGGCTGGGCAGACAGGTCGGTCATGACGCCTCCAGGTGGTCCCTCCCAACGTCCTCCGGGCGCCCCGCGGCGGCAATGGCGTCTTTGTGCTAGCCCGCCGTAATTCAGGTGCCCGGCACGGGGGCGCTGCGTACATTTCCGGTGTGCTCGAGACGATCGGATTCGACGCTGCGGTCGCGGCGTCCTTCGCCCCCTGGCGTGCCGCCGACGCCTCGGTGGGCCGCGTCGTGCGGGTCGACCGGGGCGTCGTCACCGTGCTCACCGACGCCGGCGCGGAGCGGGTCACGCTGGGCGGGGCGCTGCTGTCGGAGATCGCCGAGCACCCGGACCGTACGCCGTGCGCGGGGGACTGGGTGGTGGTCCGGTCCTGGCCGGACGGTCCGCACACCCTCGAGCGGGTGCTGCCGCGCCGGACGGTCGTGCCCGGGACCGCCGCGACGGGGACCGGTCCGGCCCTCGCCGCCAACGTGGACGTGCTGGCACTGCTGTCCGGCCCCGGGACGGGTGCAGCGGTGCCGGGCCTGCCCGAGGGCGTCGAGCTGCTGCGACTCGGCCACGACCCGGGCAACCCTGCCGGTCCGGTTCGCCCCGAGGACGTGGAAGCCGTCTCGGCGCGTCTCACCGCCCGCCGCACCGTCGCCCTGCTCGGACACCCGCACCGGGTCGCTGGGCTGCTCGACCGGCTGGTGGGGGCGACCGCGCTCGGTGGCCGCCAGCCCGGCTCCGAGCTGGTCGTGGTGCCCGGCGGTGGCGCGATCGTCGACCTCGCGGTGGTCGGCGGTCCCGTCAGCGGGCAGCACCCCGGCGCCGCGAGGCCGGTCTCCTGACGTGGCGGAGAACAGGGCCGAACCGGCCCCCGGCCTGTGGGTCAGGCCCGAGGCCCCGACGGACACCGACGCGGTGCACGAGGTCGTCCGCGCCGCGTTCGGCGGCGACCAGGTCCCGGACCTGCTCGACGACCTGCGCCGCAGCGTGGCCTGGCTCGATCTGTCCTGGGTCGCGGAGCGGGCCGGCGAGGTGGTCGGCCACGTGAGCCTCACCCGGGCCTGGGTCGACGACCCGGAGGCGGTGGTCGAGGTGCTGGTGCTCAGCCCGCTGTCGGTGCGCCCCGACGTGCAGGGGCGGGGGATCGGCACGGCCCTGGTGCGCGCGGCACTCGCCGCCGCGGACCGACGTACCGAGCCGGTGGTTTTCCTCGAGGGCGACCCGCGCTACTACTCCATGCTCGGGTTCGTCGAGGCCGGGCCGCTCGGCTTCGCCCGGCCGTCCCCGCGGATCCCCGAGCGGGCCTTCCAGGCGTGGCTGACACCCGCCCACCGCCCCGGCATGTCCGGCGCGCTGGTCTACCCGGACGTCTTCTGGCGCCACGACGCCGTGGGGCTGCGTCCCTGACGCCGTCGGCCTGCGCCCCTGACACACGGACGCGGCCACCGCCGCCGTAGGGTTCGGGGCCATGGGAAACGTCAACCTGCCGACCCCGGTGGCCCTGGCCGGAGGAGCGTTCTGCATCCTCGGCGGCTACCTCCTCGGGGTGGTCGCCGGGCCCGACACGGCGACTCGCACGACGGCCGAGGTGGCCAGCTACGACCCGGCGACGAGCCGGCTGTGCCTCGAGGGGGACGGCATCGAGGGTCAGGAGGGCACCGTCAAGGACGGCTTGCTCTGCGGGACCTGGCGGCGGACCGGAGGTGACCAGGCGGCACCGCGCCCCGGTGACTCGTTCAGGTTCGTCTCGCTGTCGGTGCAGGACCCGGAGCACACCACGCCGGAGGGGCAGCAGCCGGCCACGGTGATCTACGGCAGCCTGGTCCCCTAGACCGGCCGGCTCGTGCCGTAGATTGCCACCGTGCCCGACCAGCTGAACGACGACGCGCGAGGCCGGGTCCGGCTTCCCGCGATCGTCCGTTCCCCGGTGTGGGAGCTGACCCGGCGGCTGATCATGGCGGTCGCGCTCCTCGGTTTCACCGTGGCGCTCGTGTACCTCGACCGCGACGGCTACAACGACGCCAACGACCCGACCCACACGGTCGACCTGGTCGACGCGATCTACTACACGACGGTGACGCTGAGCACGACCGGGTACGGCGACATCGCGCCGGTCTCGTCGGGGGCCCGGCTGGTCAACGCCTTCGTGATCACGCCGTTGCGCATCGCGTTCCTGGTCCTGCTGATCGGCACCACCATCGAGGTCCTGGCCACCCAGGGGCGCGAGCTGCTGCGGGTCGCCCGCTGGAGGAGACACATGGACGAGCACGTCGTCGTCATCGGCTACGGCACCAAGGGCCGCAGCGCGGTGGACACCCTGATCAACAACGGGCTCAGCCGGGAGGCGATCGTCGTCGTCGACCCGTCGAGCACGGCGCTGGGGGAGGCCCATGCCGACGGCCTCGCCGTGGTGACCGGGGACGCCACCCGGCGTGAGGTGCTGCGCCGCGCCGGGGTGGCCCGGGCGAGCCAGGTCATCATCACGACCGACCGGGACGACTCCACGGTGCTGTCCACCCTCAACGTGCGACAGCTCAACCCCGAGGCCTACGTCGTGGCCGCGGTCCGTGAGGCCGACAACGTCGAGCTGGTGCGGCAGAGCGGCGCGGACTCCGTGGTGACGTCCTCCGACGCGGTCGGCCGGCTGCTCGGCCTGTCGACGCTGAGCCCGACCCTCGGCTCGGTCATGGAGGACCTGCTCACCTACGGCGAGGGGCTGGAGGTCGCCGAGCGCGACCTGCTGGTGCCCGAGGTCGGCAAGGCCCCGCAGAGCCTGCCCGACCAGGTCATCGCGGTCGTCCGCGACGGCGCGGTGCACCGCTACTTCGACCCGGCGGTGACCCAGCTGGCGCGCGGGGACCGGCTGATCGTCGTACGCCCCGCCCAGGAGCTCCCGTGGGCGCCCCGCCGGGGCACCCACGGCGAGGACGCCACCGTCGACGAGGACTGAAGCGACAGGCTCGGCAGCCGGCAGTCGGCAGCCGGACCCGTCGACGGTCAGGCCGGGGTCGCCTCCGTGAGGTCGGCGTCGTCCTCCGGGCCGAGCACGGTGAGCACCCGGTCGAGCCCCGTGATCGCGAACAGCCGCAGGATCCGGGGCTGGCTGCACCGGACCGTCATGGTCCCGCCCGCGGAGGCCACGCGCTTGTGCGCGCCGATGAGGGTGCCGAGCCCGGAGGAGTCGATGTAGGTGACGCCCTCGAGGTGGAGCACCAG
>JBQCEF010000112.1:0-3091 GCA_051960495.1 Nocardioides sp.
AAGAAGCGCACCATCTCCGTCCTCGAGCCGGGCATCACCAAGGTCGAGGACCACCTCGGCATCGACAACCTCTACGACTCGGTCAACACCCCGCTGATCTCGTTCATGAACAACGCGATCAAGGCCAAGGAGCTGTTCAGGAACGACAAGGAGTACGTCGTCATGAACGGCGAGGTGCTCATCGTCGACGAGCACACCGGCCGCATGCTCGCGGGTCGGCGCTACAACGAGGGCCTGCACCAGGCGATCGAGGCCAAGGAGGGCGTGACGATCCGCGAGGAGTACCAGACCCTCGCCACGATCACGCTGCAGAACTACTTCCGCCTCTACGACAAGCTCTCCGGCATGACCGGCACGGCGATGACCGAGGCCTCGGAGTTCGACAAGATCTACAAGCTCGGCGTCGTGCCGATCCCGACGAACAAGCCGATGGCGCGCATCGACCAGCCCGACCTCGTCTACCGCACCGAGGAGGCGAAGTACGAAGCGGTCGTCGCCGACATCGCCGCCCGGCACCAGAAGGGCCAGCCGGTCCTCGTCGGCACGGTATCGGTGGAGAAGTCCGAGCTGCTCTCGGACCTGATGAAGCGCAAGGGCATCCCGCACTCGGTCCTCAACGCCAAGCACCACGAGGACGAGGCGAAGATCGTCGCGCTCGCCGGTCACGCCGGCGCCGTCACCGTGGCCACCAACATGGCCGGTCGAGGCACCGACATCATGCTGGGCGGCTCGACGGACTTCCTCGCCGACCAGGAGCTGCGCAAGCTCGGGCTCGACCCGGTCGAGAACATCGAGGAGTACGACGCCGCCTGGCCCGAGATGGTCGAGCGGATCAAGCACCAGGTCGCCGCCGAGCACGAGCAGGTCAAGGAGGCCGGCGGCCTCTACGTCGTCGGCACCGAGCGGCACGAGTCCCGCCGCATCGACAACCAGCTGCGCGGTCGTTCCGGTCGTCAGGGCGACCCGGGCGAGTCCCGGTTCTACCTGTCGCTGCAGGACGAGCTGATGCGGCTGTTCAAGTCCGACTGGGTCGACTGGGTGCTCACCACGCTCAAGGTCCCCGACGACGTCCCGATCGAGAACAAGCGGGTCACCGGGGCCATCGCCTCCGCGCAGGCCCAGGTCGAGGCACAGAACTTCGACTCCCGCAAGAACGTCTTGAAGTACGACGACGTGATGAACCGGCAGCGCGAGGTCATCTACGCCGAGCGCCGGGCGGTGCTCGAGGGCGCCGACCTCCACGACCAGGTGCAGTCGATGATCGACGACGTGGTCACCGGCTACGTCACGGCCGCGACCGAGGGCTTCCCGGAGGAGTGGGACCTCGACGCGCTGTGGTCGGCGCTCAAGACGCTCTACCCGATCCGGCTCGACCTCGCCACGGTGGAGGCCGAGGCGGGCGGCCGCGACGGGTTGACCCGCGAGCTGATGATCGAGGACATCGTCGCCGACGCGAAGCAGGCCTACGCCGACCGCGAGACGCAGTTCGGCTCCGAGGTCATGCGCGAGCTCGAGCGTCGCGTCGTGCTCTCCGTGCTCGACCGCAAGTGGCGCGAGCACCTCTACGAGATGGACTACCTGCGCGAGGGCATCGGCCTGCGGGCCTACTCCCAGCGCGACCCGCTGGTGGAGTACCAGCGCGAGGGCTTCGACATGTTCGCCGCCATGATGGACGGCATCAAGGAGGAGTCGGTCGGCTACCTGTTCAACCTCGAGGTGCAGGTGGAGGCCGAGCCCGAGGAGGAGCTCGAGGTCGAGGCCGGGTCCGCGCTGGGCCAGGCCGCCGCGGCGGGCCACGTCGCGCCGGCGATCAACGCCCGCGGGCTCGACCAGCCCAAGGCGCCGACCGCGCTCGCCTACTCCGCCCCCTCGGAGACCGGTGACGCCGAGGTGCGGGGCTCGGCGGCCGAGGCTGCCGACGACGTGTTCGTGGGCGTCAGCCGAAACGCGGACTGCCCCTGTGGGTCCGGCAAGAAGTACAAGAAGTGCCACGGCGCTCCGGGCGGCCCGACCGGGCTGACCACGCGGGTCAACGGCTGAGCCGTCCCCGGACCCGGGGCGGCGCTCACCCGATCACCAGCGCGGTGCACGTCCAGTGCCCCTGCCGGTGCTCGAGCCGGGCGGCGAGCGCCCGGGACCGCTGCCCGTAGCGCACGTGGACGCTGACCTCGGCGCTGGCGCTGGTGGGCCGGCACAGGTGCACGCTGCGCACCTGCGGCCGGATCACCCGGGTGCGCGGCCCGACCGGACGGTGCTGGGCCATGATGCGGGTGCGGCGGCCGAGCTCGGCGTAGACCCGGGCCGAGGTCCAGCGCAGCAGCTGGGTGAGCGGCCGGTCCCCGCCGGTCACCTCGACCACGGCCTGGGCGAAGCGGACCGACCACGCCCGCAGCTCGGCGTCCCCCGGCTCGTCCGGTTCGGGTACGGCGTAGAGCGCCGGCTGGGCGGGGGTCGCGGAGCCCAGGTCGAGGGCCAGAGTGCCCTGCACCGCGCTGACCGGGACGTCACCTTGGGCGGGGCCGGTCGTGAGCCGGGTGACCCCGGCGGAGGAGGCGCGCGGTGCGGGCGGGCGGCGCAGGTTGCGGCCCCGGCCGGCGGTGGGTTCGGTCATCGGTCGTCCTTTCCGAGGGCGCGGCCCGATGCGGGCACGCGCAGGAGGGTTCCGGGGACGATCAGGTCAGGATCCGGGCCGAGCCGGTCCGCGTTGCAGGCGGCGAGGCGCCGCCACGCCCGGTCGACGGCCGCGTCGTCCGCGCCGTCGGGGAGGAGCCGCTGCGCCACCAGCCACAACGAGTCGCCCGGGCGGACCCGGACGGTGTCGGGCGGCGCCGCGGTCGCCCGCACCCGGTCCGGCAGGGCAAGGCCGCTGATGCCGGGGGCCTGCCCGCCCGAGCCGGACCGGGCCGGCTCCGGCGCGGCGACCGCCGGAGCGGCTGCGCCGACGCCCAGGGCGAGGAGCAGGAGCGCGTGCACGAGCCGGGGACAGCCCCGCACGCGCGGCGGCGGCTCCGCGGCGGCCCCCTCGCGCAGCACCCGGACGACGACGAGCCCGACGCAGGCAGCCAGCCACAGCCAGCAGGCGGCCAGCGCG
>JBQCEF010000113.1:0-3170 GCA_051960495.1 Nocardioides sp.
CCTGCTCGTGGAGCACGGTGGCGGGCGGATCGAGGACGGCGTCACCTACGTGGGTGCGCCCCCGGAGCCGCGCGAGATCACGATCCCCGCGGACCTGCCCGCGCGGATCACCGGCATGCCGATCGACGCGGAGACCACCGTCGCCCACCTGCGCACCGTCGGCTGCACCGTCGCGGTCGACGGCGACACCCTGACCGCGCTGCCGCCGACGTGGCGCCCGGACATCACCGACCCGTTCGACCTCGTCGAGGAGGTCGCCCGGGTGGTCGGCTACACCGAGGTGCCCTCGGTCCTGCCCGCCGCCCCGGCCGGCCGCGGCCTCACCGTGCAGCAGCGGCTGCGGCGCCGGGTCGGCTTCGCGCTGTCGGGCGCCGGCCTGGTCGAGGTGCTGACCTACCCGTTCATCGGCACCGCCCAGCTCGACGACCTCGGCCTCGCGGCCGACGACCGGCGCCGTCGTACCGTCCGGGTCGCCAACCCGCTGTCCGAGGAGCGCCCGGAGCTCGCCACCACGCTGCTGCCGGCCCTGCTCGAGACCACCGCGCGCAACGTCGGCCGCGGCACCACGAGCCTCGGGATCTTCGAGACCGCCGCGGTGTTCCTGCCGCACGACCCGCCGCGCAAGGCGCCGATCCTCGGCGTGGACGCCCGCCCGAGCGACGCGGAGCTGCGCACCATGGAGGACGCCGTCCCCGACCAGCCCCGCCACCTCGGCGTGGTCCTGGCCGGCGAGCGCGACGGATCCGGCTGGTGGGGCAAGGGTCGTCAGGCGAGCTGGGCCGACGCCGTCCACGTGGTCCGCGAGGTCGCCCGGGTGCTCGGCGCGCCGGTGACCGTCGCCTCCGGCACGCAGGCTCCCTGGCACCCCGGGCGATGCGCCGAGATCCGTGTCGGCGACACCGTCGTGGGCCACGCCGGCGAGCTGCACCCCCGGGTCTGTGCGGCGTACGGCGTGCCGGCGCGCACGGCTGCCGCAGAGGTCGACCTCGACGCGCTGATCGGGGCCGCGACGCCGGCCCGCGCGCCGCGGTTCTCGACGTACCCGGTGGCGAAGGAGGACGTCGCCCTGGTCGTCGACGCCGACGTACCGGCCGCAGCCGTGGCCGCGACGCTGCGCGAGGGCGGGGGAGAGCTGGTCGAGTCCGTCCGGCTGTTCGACGTCTACACCGGCGAGCAGATCGGGCCCGGCAAGAAGTCGCTGGCGTTCGCGCTCCGGCTCCGCGCCGCCGACCGGACCCTGACCGACGCCGAGACCGCCGCGGCGCGCGACGCCGCCGTCGCCCTGGCCGCCGAGCGCCACGGAGCCGTCCAGCGCACCTGACCGGGACGATCGGCCCTACATGTCTGGAAGCGCGACACCTAGCGTCGAAGGATGACTGGGAACCTGCGCGGAAGCCGACGTGCCCTCGTGGTCGTGGCGGCGCTCGCCGTGTCGTCGTTCGGGATGCTCGCACCGCCCAGCCAGGGACACGCGGCCTACACCTGCAACGGGGTCGCTGCCACGATCGTCGGCAGTGCCGGCCCGAACGAGATCCACGGCACCCCCGGACGTGACGTCATCGTCGGTCTCGGCGGAGACGACGACATCGAGGGGCGCGGCGGCCGCGACGTGATCTGCGGGAACCGGGGCCACGACGAGCTCGAGGGCGATCGCGGCGACGACCGGCTCTACGGCGGGCCCGGCCACGACGAGGCCGAGGGCGGTCCGGGTCGCGACGTGTGCGTAGCCGAGGAGACCGAAGGGTGCTGAGCCACCCCTGTGACTGCGGGTTTGACGCCGACCTCAGCCGGTAACCATCCGGGTGCCGGACTCCCGGCATCCGACCCCCTTCATGCAACCATGCATCGTGATGTATAGTCATGCACATGACGAAGCGGAGAGTCGCCGTTGCAGGAGCGAGCGGGTACGCCGGCGGGGAGGTGCTCCGGCTGCTGCTGTCGCACCCCGAGGTGGAGATCGGCGCCGTCACCGCGGGGTCGAATGCGGGGGAGCGACTCGGCGCGCTGCAGCCGCACTTGCTGCCGCTGGCCGACCGCGTGCTCGAGGAGACCACCGTCGAGGTGCTCTCCGGGCACGACGTGGTGTTCCTCGGCCTGCCGCACGGCCAGTCCGGTGAGATCGCCAAGGCGCTGCCCGACGACACGGTCGTGATCGACTGCGGCGCCGACTTCCGGCTCACCGACCCGGCTCTGTGGGAGAAGTTCTACGGCGGCGAGCACGCCGGCTCCTGGCCCTACGGGCTGCCCGAGCTCGACGGCCAGCGCGTTCAGCTCGCCGGCGCGACCCGGATCGCGGTTCCCGGCTGCTACCCGACGGTCTCCACGCTCTCGCTGGCGCCTGCCGTGGCCGCGGGGATCGTCGACCCGGCCGACGTCGTCGTGGTCGCCGCCTCCGGTACGTCGGGCGCCGGCACGGCCACGAAGCCGCACCTGCTCGGCTCGGAGGTGATGGGCTCGGCCAGCGCCTACGGCGTCGGCGGGGTGCACCGCCACACGCCCGAGATCATCCAGAACCTCGGCCGGCTCACCGACGCGGAGGTCAAGGTCTCCTTCACCCCGGTCCTCGTGCCGATGCCGCGCGGCATCCTCGCCCCCTGCTCGGCGCCGACCACGGTGAGCGCCGAGGAGGCCTACGCCGTCTACGAGAAGGCCTATGGCGACGAGCCGTTCGTCGCGCTGCTCCCGCCTGGCCAGTGGCCGCAGACCAAGTCGGTGATCGGCTCCAACGCCGTGCACCTGCAGGTCACCGTCGACGAGGCGGCGGGGCGGCTCGTCGCGGTCGGCGCCGTGGACAACCTGGCCAAGGGGACCGGCGGGGCCGCGGTACAGTGCATGAACCTCGCACTCGGCCTGCCGGAGACGACCGGGCTCAGCGCGATCGGGCTCGCCCCGTGAGCCCGGCGCACGACGGCACCTTCGACCTCACCCGGCACCGCGACGCGCTGGCCGTGGTGCGCCTCGGCCGCGGCGCGAAGATCCCGACCTGGGCCTCGGCGTCCACGCTGTTCTCGGTGACCGCTACCAACGACGAGACCTCCGTGGTCTGCCACGCCGCGTCGGTCCCGCCGAAGGCACGGCGCGAGGGGCCGTTCGTGGCGTTCGAGGTCACCGGGCCGCTGCCGTTCAACCTCAGCGGCGTGCTGCACACGCTGCTCGGTCCGCTCGCCGAG
>JBQCEF010000114.1:0-4280 GCA_051960495.1 Nocardioides sp.
CGATCGACCCGCGTGGACCGGGCCGGGCACCGCCGCGCGGATCGGCCCTCAGGCGGGGCGGGGACGGAGCGCCGCAACGAGGCAGAGCGCGCCGGAGAGCAGGATCGGCAGCCCGATGGTCAGGATCGCCAGCACGCCGAGCAGGAACAGCAGGACACCCGCGGCCAGAGCCGTCGTACGACGCACGCCGGTGCTGACCGACCCGTAGACCGCTCCCCCGGCGCCGACGAGCAGCACAGCCGGCACCCACCACAGCGGCGCGTCGCCCTGCTCGCCCGTCAGCCGCACGTAGACGACCGCCATGGCGGCCGCGAGCACCGCCGCCGCCAGGGTGAGGAGGTCGATCCGGCTCCGGGTCACCTCCCCAGCATGAACCCTCCGCTCGCCTTGCAGCACCTGATGGCCCGCCGGCGCACCCGGCGCGGCGCACGTCCTGGGGCGGGTCCGACGGCCGATCAGAGAGCCGGGACGTCGTCGATCGTCGAGCCGGCCGCGGGCTCGGTACGACGGGCGATCTCGGCGGCCGTCGCGATGCCGGTCACGAGCAGTCCGGCGAAGATCGTCAGGGCCACGTAGCCGAGCAGGCCCATCACCACACCGGCCAGCGCACCGGCGGCCGCGGCCACCAGACCCATCACTAGGTCGGCGGCCCCCTGCACGTCGGTGCGGGCGGCGAGCGGCGCCGACTCCGAGAGCAGGGTCGAGGCCGTCACGGTGCACAGCGACCAGCCGAGGCCGAGGAGGAACAGGCCGATCCCGATGCGCAGCGAGGCACCCTCCGGCGAGCTGCCGGACAGCACCAGCGACAGCAGGAGCACCAGGGCACCGGCACTCAGCACCGGCGCGCGGCCGAACCGGTCCGCGGCCCAGCCGACCGCCGGCGCGAGGAAGAACATGCCCAGCACGTGCACGCTGATGACGATGCCGATGACCTCGAGGCTCGCCCCGCCGTGGTGCATGTGCAGCGGCGTCATCACCATCACCGCGATCATCACGGCGTGCGCCAGCGCGAGCGCTGCCGCACCGGCGCCGACTCCGGGCCGCTCCCGCGCCACCTTCCAGACGCGGCTCCACGAGGTCCTGGTGTGCACCACGGTGCCGCCTCGTGCCAGCGCCGCCTGCCGTGCGACCAGCAGCGGGTCGGGACGCATGAGCACGACGATCACGAGCGCCGCGGCCAGGATCGCCACGGTGCCGAACACGAACGGTCCGGTCAGCCGCGGCAGGTCGAGCCGGGCCGCGACCTGGCCGGCGACCCCGGTGAGGTTGGGGCCGGCCACCGCGCCGATGGTGGTCGCCCACACCACCAGCGACAGCGAGCGCGCCCGCCGGTCGGGCAGCGCGAGGTCGGTCGCGGCGTAGCGGGACAGGCCGTTGGCCGCAGTCGTCGCGCCGAGCAGCGTGGCCCCGACCAGCAAGGTGGCGAAGGAGTCGGCCACGCCGGCCACCACGCACAGCGCCGCGCCCCCGGCGCCCAGGATGTAGCCGAGCACGAGACCCGGCCGGCGGCCACGGGTGCCCATGAGGTGTGCGAGCAGGAACGACGCGATGGCGGCGCCGAGGACCTGCATGGTCTGGGCCAGCCCGGCGAGCCGCTCCGAGCCGGAGATCTGCTCGGCGAGGATCGCCGCGACGGCGACACCGATGGTGATGCCGAGGCCGCCGAGGCTCTGCGCGACGACAAGCGAGGAGAGCGTGCGCCGCTGCACCTGGCGCAGCCGGTGGTCGGGCCAGCGCACTCCCCCGGCCACGCCGCGGGCCATCCCCTCGACGCCACCGCCGACCCAGCCTGCGATCCGCCGACCGGCCCGCGCCGCCGAGTCGCTCACCGGGCGACCCGTCGGTGGTTCATCGCTCGCTCGCGGGGAGCTCGAGGGTCTCCCTGACCGCGCGCCAGACGTCCTTCGGCGACTCGCCGCGGTCGAGCGCCTCGAGCACCGTGCGGCCGCCGAGCGCGCCGATCACGTGCATCTCCGACCAGTGGCGGGCGTAGGCCGAGGACCCGAGCGCCTGCTCCATCCGTGTCCAGAACTCCGTGTGCCGCACGGGAACGAGCGTACGTCGTCTTCGGTGGTGACACCGACCCGCAGCGCCCCGGCGGCCCCGGCCTGGGAAGATGGTCGCCATGCCCGGTGAATTCAGCACCCGCACGGCGACCGAGGCCGACCTGGCTGACATCGCGGCCATCTACAACCACGCCGTCGAGCACACGCTCGCCACGTTCGACCTCGAACCCCCCGACCGGGACTACTGGCTGGCCAAGCTCGCCGGCGACCACCCGGGCGACCACCTGCTCGTCGCCGTGGACGACAGCGACTCGGTCGTCGGCTACGCCTACTCGTGGTCCTACCGGCCGCGGCCGGCCTACAACCTGACCCGCGAGACGTCGATCTACCTCGACTCCTCGGTGCGCGGCCGGGGCGTGGGCCGGATGTTGTACCCGGCGCTGCTGCAGACGATGGCCGTCTCCGGCGTGCACACCGCCGTCGCGCTGGTGGCGCTGCCGAACCCGGCCAGCGAGCGGCTGCACCAGTTCTGCGGGTTCGAGAAGGTCGGGTTCATGCGCGAGGTCGGCTACAAGTTCGACCAGTGGATCGACGTGGCGTGGTACCAGCGGATGCTGGTCAACCTGCCCTAGCCGCATCAGCCCTCGGCGATCACCTGGCACGGCCCTGACGAGCAGCAGGCAGGCGGTCGAGCTGAGGGAGGTCTAGGGCTTCGCCCATCCCATCAGCCCGCCTTGTCTATCCAGCGAGTGAGCCGTCCGTGGGCATCGACTTCGTGAAACGCCGGTGGGCCGGGCACCGGATCGCCCTGGAGGGTGGCGATCACTTCTGCGCGCCCGCGCAACTGCTCCTCGATGGCGGTCGTCCAGTGCACGTCGGGGGCCAGGCAGCGCTCCAGGCGTGCCCAGTCACGGCGCTCGATGAGCGTCAAGATGTTGCCCACGACAGGGACCTGCTCAGCCACCCGTTCAGCCCTTCCCGAATCGTGCCGCGACGCAGCCCAGGACAGCGATGGTATGGCCGAAGGCGGCCGCGAAGCCCACGGCGGGCCGCTGACGGAGGTGGCAGGTGGGTCCAGCCGCTCTCTGCTTTGAAACCCGTTGCCGAAGTCGCACCTGGCGTTCGGCCGTGATCCCTGCACTTACCTGCGGCTCGCCCTCCATCAGCGGTCGTCCCGGCCCTAGGTACCTCCAGCCTCAACTCCGGGCAGCGGTGAGAACATCACTCGATCTAGCGATAGCGGCGACTACCTAGCTGGCCCGGCAAGAAGTGAACGTGCGCCCACAGGGGTCTGGGCGACCGGGCCAGTCCTCAGGCCAGCTCGCCGCGTGTCAGCAGGTCCAGGTCGGCGAGCAGCGCCACGACCTGCCCCGACGCGTCCCGGCCGACGTGCACCGGGTTGCTGCTCGCGCCCATCCCGCAGTCGAAAGCCACCCCGACCACCTCGCCGTCGACCTCCAGCGGGTGCACCATCGAGGCGCCGACCGCCGCGAGAGCGGTGCGCACCCGAGACATGTCGCGGAGGTCCTCGGCGACCTGCGGCACGTGACGCGACGTGACGACGCACGCCATCCCGTGGTCGGTGGAGAACACCCTCGAGCGGTCGTCCAGGGACGCCGTGTCCCACGCCACCACGGTGTCGGGGTCTCCGACGACCAGGGCCGCCCCGGACAGGGGCTCGGGGAAGCCGGGTGGCCACTCCACCGCGGTGGCGAAGGTGCTCAGCCGCCCAGCCGGGACCTGGGATATCACCTGCGGCACCCCGTCGAGCGGGTCGAACCACACCAACGTCTCGCCCTCGGGCACCGTGAAGGACGGCCCGGACACGCGCCGCAGGATGCCGCGACTCTGGGACCAGACGACCTCGCGGTCGAACGCCAGGAGCGTCTCCGGAGCCGTGGTCATCCCAGCACTCCGGTCACGGGACGTTGGTGAGTCACGTGGCGATCATGCACGGGCCGGGGCGCGAAACGCGTCGTTTTCCCTGGTGACCGCGCCAGCTCAGTGGCAGGGTGCCCGCATGCCCGAATTCACCTGGCTGCCGGCGAACCAAGCAGCGACCGAGGACGTCGAGGCGGTCTTCGCCACCGGCGGCGCCAGCAAGTGCCGGTGCCAGGCGCTGAAGGTGCCCGGCTGGATCTGGCGCGACACCACCCAGGAGCAGCGGGACGCCGCGCTGCTCGAGCAGACGGCGTGCGGCACCACCGGACCGACGTCCGGGCTGATCGGGTACGTCGACGGCGAGGCGGCCGGCTGGGTCGCGGTCGAGCCGCG
>JBQCEF010000115.1:0-8762 GCA_051960495.1 Nocardioides sp.
CGTCGGGTTCTCGTTCTCCGCGAGCTGGGTTCGGAGGGCCTCGACCTCCTTCTCCAGGGCGGCGACGCGCGCCTTGGCGTCGTCGAGTCCGGCCGCGAGGCCGGCCCTCTCTCCGGCCAGCGCCTGCATCTGGCGGTCGACGGCGGCGGTGTCGTAGCCGCCCTTGCGGACCACGGGGAACGAGGGCCGGCTCGACGAGGCGGCCGGGGCCGCAGCAGCGGGCCGGGCGGTCGGGATCACCTGCGTCGGTTCGTCGGCGGCCTGGTTGCCGCCGTTGCCGTTCTCGGGGTCGTCGAAGATGGACAGGCCGGATCGGTCGCTCATCGCAGTTCTCACTTTCGTCGCTCGTCAGCCTAAGTCTCACCGACGAGGAAAGTTAAACGCGTGAGGCACCCCGGGGGAGGGGTGCCTCACGCTCTGGAATTTCGCCCGGCCGGCGCGGGCCGGCGCTCAGACGCCGCGGAACCGGTTGATCTCGTCGAGGTGCTTGGCGCGCATCTCCGGGTCGCGCACGCCGAGGCCCTCCTCGGGGGCGAGGCAGAGCACGCCGACCTTGCCCTGGTGGAGGTTCTTGTGCACGTCGAGGGTGGCCTGGCCGACCTCGTCGAGCGAGTAGGTGCCCGACAGGGTCGGGTGGATCATCCCCTTGGCGATCAGCCGGTTTGCCTCCCACGACTCGCGGTAGTTCGCGAAGTGGGAGCCGACGATCCGCTTGAGGTTCATCCACAGGTAGCGGTTGTCGTACTCGTGCATGTAGCCGCTCGTGGAGGCGCAGGTGGTGATGGTGCCGCCCTTGCGGGTCACGAACACCGACGCACCGAAGGTCTCGCGGCCCGGGTGCTCGAACACGATGTCGATGTCCTCGCCGCCGGTCAGCTCACGGATGTCCTTGCCGAACCGCTTCCACTCCTTGGGGTCCTGGGTGTGCTCGTCCTTCCAGAACTGGTAGCCGCGCTCGCTGCGGTTGATGAACAGCTCGGCGCCCATCATGCGGGCGAACTCGGCCTTCTCCACGCTGGAGACCACGCAGACCGGGGAGGCGCCGCCGTAGAGGGCGTACTGCGTGGCGAAGCCGCCGAGGCCGCCGCTGGCCCCCCAGATGAGCACGTTGTCGCCCTGCTTCATCCCGGCGCCGTTGCGCGAGACGAGCTGGCGGTACGCCGTGGAGTTGACCAGGCCGGGGCTCGCCGCCTCCTCCCAGGTCAGGTGGTCGGGCTTGGGCATCAGCTGGTTGGACTTGACCAGGGCGATCTCGGCCAGGCCGCCGAAGTTGGTCTCGAAGCCCCAGATCCGCTGCTCGGTGTCGAGCATCGTGTCGTTGTGGCCGTCAGGCCCCTCGAGCTCGACCGACAGGCAGTGCGCGACGACCTGGTCGCCCGGCTTCCACGAGTGCACGCCGGCGCCGGTCTTGAGCACGACGCCGGCCAGGTCCGAGCCGACGATGTGGTAGGGCAGGTCGTGCCGCTTGGCCAGCGGCGAAATCCTGCCGTAGCGCTCCAGGAAGCCGAAGGTCGCCACCGGCTCGAAGATCGAGGTCCACACGGTGTTGTAGTTGATGGCGCTGGCCATCACCGCGACGAACGCCTCACCCGGGCCGAGCTCCGGCAGCGGGACGTCGTCGATGTGGAGGGACTTGCGAGGGTCCTTGTCACGGGACGCCAGACCCTCGAACATGTCGGCCTCGTCCTTGTGCACGGTCGCCGCGCGGTAGGACTCGGGCAGCTCGAGGGCGGCGAACTCCTCCGAGGAGGTGTCACCGGCGAGAATGGCGTCGAGGATCTGCTTCACGGGGGAGCTCCTGCATCTCGTGGTCGGCGCTGGTCAAGAAGGCCGGGCGGGGCCGGCGGGGAGGGGCGTGCCGCCGACGACGCTGTCGGCGACATCGAATCTACCCACGAGTAACCGTGGTGTCACCTGGGTGTGACCCAGTCCTCGTGATCAGTGGGAAGCAGTGGCGGGTTCGACCAGCTCGACGAGCACGCCGCCGGCGTCCTTGGGGTGGATGAAGTTGATCCGGCTGTCGGACGTGCCGCGGCGCGGGGCGTCGTACAGCAGCCGCAGGCCGCGCTCGCGCAGGACGGCGCAGACCTGCTCCACGTCGGTGACCCGGTAGGCGAGCTGCTGCAGCCCGGGCCCGGAGCGGTCCAGGAACTTCGCGATCGTCGAGTCCTCGTTCAGCGGCGCGAGGAGCTGGATGCACGAACCGGAGTCGCCGACCGCGACCATCGCCTCGCGGACGCCCTGCTCCTCGTTGGTCTCCTCGTGCACGACCTGCATGCCGAACGCGTCGCGGTAGAACGCCATCGCCTCGTCGAGGTCGGGCACCGCCACGCCGACGTGGTCGATGCAGACAAAAAGGTGCTCGGGGATCAGGTCGGTCGTCTCGCGTGTCATAGACAGACATGGTGGCGCCTGGGTCGCCCGGGGCGCGACGAACTGTGACCTGTTACTCACCGCTCACCCCCTCCCGACCGGCCTGGCCTCGTGGGTATGGTCGGCAGTGCCGGGGCGTCACCCCGTGTCCCGTGAGACTCGCTGCAGGAGGCGTCATGTCTGGATCCGTGATCGTTGCCGGTGCTCGCACACCGATCGGCCGCCTGTTGGGGGGCCTGAAGGACCAGTCCGCCGCCGACCTCGGCGGTGTCGCGATCAAGGGCGCCCTGGAGAAGGCCGGTGTCTCCGGCGACCAGGTCGAGTACGTGATCATGGGCCACGTCATCCAGGCCGGTGCGGGGCAGATCACCGCCCGCCAGGCCGCGGTCAAGGGCGGCATCCCGATGAACGTCCCCTCGATCACCATCAACAAGGTCTGCCTCTCGGGGATGAACGCGATCGCGCTGGCCGACCAGCTGATCCGCGCGGGCGAGCACGAGATCGTCGTCGCCGGCGGCATGGAGTCGATGACCCAGGCCCCGCACCTGCTGCCGAAGTCGCGCGAGGGCTTCAAGTACGGCGACACCAAGCTCGTCGACTCGATGGCGTACGACGCCCTCTACGACCAGTTCACCGACCAGCCGATGGGCGGCCTGACCGAGTCGTGCAACGCGGCTGCGGCGCAGCTGACCCGCGAGGAGCAGGACGAGTTCTCCGCCCGCTCCCACCAGCTCGCCGCCGCCGGCTGGAAGAACGGCGTCTTCGACGACGAGGTCGTGCCGGTCGAGATCCCGCAGCGCAAGGGCGACCCGGTCGTGGTCAGCCAGGACGAGGGCGTGCGCGGCGACACCACCGCCGAGTCGCTGTCGAAGCTGCGCCCGGCCTTCAGCAAGGACGGCACGATCACCGCGGGCTCGTCGTCCCAGATCTCCGACGGTGCCTGCGCCGTCGTCGTGATGAGCAAGGCCAAGGCCGAGGAGCTCGGCCTGGAGTGGCTGGCCGAGATCGGCGCCTCCGGCCAGGTCGCCGGCCCCGACTCCACGCTGCAGACCCAGCCGGCCAACGCGATCCGCAAGGCGGTCGAGAAGGAGGGCATCTCGGTGTCCGACCTCGACCTGGTCGAGCTCAACGAGGCATTCGCCGCGGTCGGCATCGTCTCGGCCCGGGAGCTGGGCATCCCGGAGGACAAGGTCAACGTCAACGGAGGCGCGATCGCGCTCGGCCACCCGGTCGGCATGTCCGGCGCCCGGATCGTGCTGCACCTCGCGCTGGAGCTGAAGCGTCGTGGCGGCGGCGTCGGTGCGGCCGCCCTGTGCGGTGGCGGTGGCCAGGGCGACGCCCTGATCGTGCGCGTGCCCAAGGCGTGACGGTCTCGACAGGCTCGGCACGGGGCCGGCGGGGTGCGGTCTCGGTGCCGGACCTCGTCGAGCGCGCCCGCAAGGGTGAGGCACGCGCCGTTGCCCGGCTGATCTCGCTGGTCGAGGACGCCTCGCCGCTGCTGCGCGAGGTGATGGCCGGGCTGGCGCCGTACGCCGGTCACGCCCAGATCGTCGGGATCACCGGCTCGCCCGGCGTCGGCAAGTCCACGTCCACCAGTGCGCTTGTCACCGCGTTGCGGGCGACCGGCAAGCGGGTCGGCGTGCTCGCGGTCGACCCGTCCTCGCCGTTCTCCGGCGGCGCCCTGCTCGGCGACCGGGTCCGGATGCAGGACCACGCGCTCGACCCGGAGGTCTACATCCGCTCGATGGCCTCGCGCGGGCACCTCGGCGGGCTGTCCTGGTCGACCCCGCAGGCGCTACGGGTGCTGGACGCGGCCGGCTGCGACGTGGTGCTGATCGAGACCGTCGGCGTGGGGCAGAGCGAGGTCGAGATCGCCGGGCTCGCCGACACGACCCTGGTCCTGCTCGCGCCCGGCATGGGCGACGGCATCCAGGCCGCCAAGGCCGGCATCCTGGAGATCGGGGACGTCTACGTCGTCAACAAGGCCGACCGCGACGGCGCCGACCAGGTCCGCCGCGACCTGCGCAACATGCTGGCGCTCGCCGACCGCGACGAGGAGGCGTGGAAGCCGCCGATCGTGCAGACCGTCGCCCAGACTGGTCAGGGCGTGGACGAGGTGGTGGCCAAGATCGACGCCCACCGCGAGTGGATGGAGTCCTCCGGCGAGCTCGACAGCCGCCGGGTCCGTCGCGCCCGTGACGAGATCGAGGCGATCGCGGTCACCGCGCTGCGCGCCCGCTGGGGCGACGTCCACATGCGCACCGAGCTCGACGACCTCGCCGAGCAGGTGGTGGCGGGGGAGTCCGACCCCTACACCGCGGCCGACGCGCTGCTGGAGTCCTTCACCGACTAGGTCGCCGGACGGGCCGTCAGGGCCTCGCGGTGTGGTCGGGGTGGCCGTGTGTGCGCCGGTCCTCCTTCATGCCCGCCTCGAACAGGTGCCGGCGGCCCCCGGTGAGCAGCTCGCGGACCCGGCGCTCGGTCTCCCGGAAGGCCGACCAGTAGGTGTCGTCGTAGTCCTCGACGATCTGGAAGGTCCACCGGCCCGGCAGCACATTGCGCCCGACCAGATCGTGCTCGATCGAGTCGGCGAGGTCGCCGTGACCGGCCTTGCGCAGCAGGTCCACCGCCTCGCCGAGCTCGAGGTCGGCGGACCCGGTGAGCTGGTGGAACGTGTAGAGGTGGCCGCGGGCGCGCTCGGTGGTCTCGAGCGCCTCGGTCAGCTTGCCGACCGCCTCCACGGTGGCGTCGTCGACGCCGGCGGGCACCAGGTGCGCGGCGTCGGGCCCGTCGGGGACGTCCTGTTCCTGGGTCATGGCGGGGATGTACCCGCAGCGACCGGCCTCACACCGCCCGGCCCGCGCGCCTCCGACCACCAAGGTCTTTACTTTGCTACGAAGGAGGTTCGTCACGATCGGGCGTGGGCGCATCGCCGTGCGCGGACCGGTCGCCGCCTCTCGGGATGGAGTCCAGCGTGCGCAAGCTGTTGATCGGCCTCGTCGTCGCGTTCTGCCTGTTCTACCTCTTCTCGCAGCCGGCCGGCGCGGCCGAGGCGGTGCGCGGAGCGGCGGACGCGGTCGGGGTCGCTTTCGAGAGCATCATCGAGTTCATCACCGCCCTGTTCCGGTAGGGCGAAGACGCCATGGGCTGGTTGGGCAACGCCTTCGACCCGCGGATCGGCACCCACCTCCTGCGCGAGGAGGGCGAGGTGATCGTCGACGAGGTCGCGCACCACTGGGTCGTGTACGTCGTGCCCGCGCTCGAGTGCGTGGTCGCCGCCGCCTTGTTCTACCTGTTCCTGCTCTCCCCGGTGGACCTGGCCTGGCTCCCGCTGCTGCTGTGCTTCGGGGTCCTCGCCCACGCCGGCTGGACCGCGCTGGTGGACCACATGGACCGCTTCGTGATCACCAACATGCGGGTGTTCCGGGTGCGCGGCGTGCTCGGCCAGCAGCTCGCCACCGTGCCGCTGCACCGGATCCTCGACATCTCGGTGGAGAAGCCGGTGCTCGGGCGGCTGCTGAACTACGGGCACTTCGTCTTCGAGTCCGCAGCCCAGGAGCAGGGGCTGCGCGCGATCCGCTTCGTCGGCCGCCCCTACCAGCGCGACCTGGTGATCCAGCGGGTCGTCCAGCGGGCCGGGCTGCGCGGCCCCCGCGTGCTCGGCTGAGTCACCCGGCACGGGGCCTTCGGCACTGCCCGAGACGGCGAGCCGGGGGCGAGGGTGGTGCCAGGACCGCCATGAGCCTCACCACGAACAGCGACAGGCCCGGCGGACAGGCTGCCGCGCAGGCGCGCCCTCCGGCCGTCCGTCGGATGCTCCGGGCTGCGTTCCTGGGAGCGGCCCTGGTGCTTGCCCTCGTCATCGTGTCGGCCGGTATCGGTCTTGCCCTGCCGCGCCTGAGCAAGGAGACCGGCGGACCTCTCGCCTGGCTGGGGGTGCTCGCGGTCGCAACCGGTGGGACGGGAGCGGCCTTGTCCGTGCGGCAGCTGTTGCGTGGGGCGAGTCGGCGCTGGTGGCTCCTGGTCGGGCCCGCCCTCGTGGTGGCCGGCTATCTGGCGTTGTGGACCGTGGCCCAGGGCGTCGCGGCCTCCTACCCGGCACACTCCGCGCTCGGATCCCGCACCCCCGCGGCCGTCGGGCTGCGCTTCGAGACCGTGACCCTACGCACGACCGACGGCGTGGGCCTGGCGGCGTGGTGGGTCCCGAGCGAGAACGGTGCGGCGGTCGTGCTGCTTCACGGCGCGGGGTCCTCCCGGACGGCCGTCCTCGACCACGCCGCGGTGCTCGGCACGCACGGATACGGCGTGCTCCTGCTCGACGCGCGGGGCCACGGGGGCAGCGGTGGCCGGGGGATGGACTTCGGCTGGTACGGCGAGCGCGACATCGCGGCGGCCCTCGACTTCGTCGTCGGAGGTGCGGATGTGGACGCCGGTCGCATAGGCCTGGTGGGACTGTCCATGGGAGGTGAGGAGGCCATCGGCGCAGCCGGGCTCGATCCGCGCGTGAGGGCCGTCGTCGCCGAGGGGGCGACGAACCGGGTGGCGGCGGACAAGGGATACCTGTCGGCATACGGCGTGCGGGGGAGCTCCAGCGCGGGATCGACTGGGCAACCTACGCTGTCGCCGACCTGCTCAGTGCGGCTCCCGAGCCCGCGTCGCTGCGTGACTCCGTGAGGGCCGCACAGGCAGACGGCACGTCGACGCGGGTGCTCCTGATCACCGCCGGCACGGTGGAGACCGAACGGCTCGCCGCGGACTTCATCCGCCGTGCTGCCCCGGACGCCGTCGACGTCTGGACAGTCTCGGGAGCCGGTCACACGGGCGGCCTGCGCACCAGTCCGGGACCGTGGGAGCGGAGGGTCGTCGCGTTCCTCGACGCCGCCCTCCGTGACACCGGTCCGGGGGACTGAGTCCCGGCCCGAATCGGGCTCTCGCGAGGAGCCGGTTCGAAGGTTTTCTGTGGGAGGTTGTCGTATAGCGACGTTCCCGTTCGTGGAGTGGTTGGAAGGCGGTCACCGGGACCGCCCCGAGCGGAGGAGAAGGCAATGACTCACTACCTGCTGTCCGTGCACGGCCCCGTCGAGCGCGACGAGTTCGGCAGCTACGGCTCCCGCGAGGAGATGGAGGAGGCGTTCGCCGCGACCGGCGCCTTCAACGAAAAGCTGCGGGCCGACGGCTACTGGGTCTTCGCCGGCGGCCTCGAGCCCGCGACCACGGCGACGGTCGTCGACGGGCAGGGCGAGACCCCCGTCATGACCGACGGGCCCTACCTGGAGTCCAAGGAGGTCATCGGGGGCTTCTGGGTGATCGACGCGCCCGACCTCGACGTGGCGCTCCGGCTCGCGGCGGAGGGGTCCAAGGCGTGTCGGGGCAAGGTCGAGGTCCGCCCGTTCGAGGGCCTCGCCTGAGCCGCCCCGACCGGACGAGACGAGATCGGTGCACGGCGAGAAGGCGGCCGTCGAGCGGGTGTTCCGCGAGGAGTACGGCCGCCTGATCGCCTCGCTCGTGCGTCGCTTCGGTGACATCGACCTGGCCGAGGAGGCGGCGGGCGAGGCGCTCGTGACCGCGCTGGAGAAGTGGCCGGTCTCCGGGGTGCCCCCGAACCCCGGCGGCTGGCTCACCACCACCGCGGGCCACCGTGCGATCGACCGGATCCGCCGCGAGAGGCAGCGCGAGGCCAAGCACCAGGCGGCCCTCATGAGCTACGACGACACCCCCCACCAGCCGACCGGACCCGTCGAGGACGACCGGCTGCGGCTGATCTTCACCTGCTGCCACCCGGCGCTCGCCCCCGAGGCGCGCATCGCGCTGACGCTCCGCCTCCTCGGGGGCCTGACGGTGGCGGAGATCGCGCAGGCGTTCCTGGTGCCCGAGACGACGATGGCGCAGCGGATCACCCGGGCGAAGAAGAAGATCTCGGCGGCGAAGGTGCCCTACCGGGTGCCCGAGGCGGCCGACCTGCCCGAGCGGCTCGGCGGCGTGCTGACGGTGCTGTTCCTCGCCTTCAACGAGGGCTACCTCGCCAGCGGCGACGGTGATCCGGTTCGCGCCGAGCTCACGGGCGAGGCGATCCGGCTGGCACGCATCCTGCGGCAGCTGCTCCCCGAGGAGCCCGAGGTCGCGGGCCTGCTCGGGCTTCTGCTCCTGACCGAGGCGCGCCGGGAGGCGCGCGTGCGCGACGGGCAGCTGGTCCCGCTGGGCGTGCAGGACCGCGCCGGCTGGGACCGCGACATGGTCGCCGAGGGCCACGCCCTCGTGCGGGAGTGCCTGGCGATCAACCGGCCCGGCCGCTACCAGCTCCTCGCGGCGATCAACGCCGTGCACACCGACGCGCCGAGCGCCGCGGACACCGACTGGGCGCAGGTCGCCGCGCTCTACGACCAGCTCGC